>JADLCA010000249.1 GCA_020847495.1 Candidatus Hydrogenedentota bacterium
CCGCGGATGAGACCACTGAAGACGACAGGCGAGGGCGCCTGTCCCACACACGCTTGGCAATCAGACCGATCGGACCGATCCGTCCGATCGGTCTGAGCATTCAAGACACAGGCGTCCTCGCCTGTGTTCCCATTCGACATCGCTCAGCCACTCATGCTCTACGCCGTTGTCGAAATATCCTCAAACTTCACCCCGATGCGCGGCGCGGCGTACGCAATCTCCTTGAGGTAGTTGCCGTACGCCATGACCCAATGCGAATCGCGTACCTCGTTGATCAGCTTCTTCCAGTTGCCGTGAATGCGCACATCTTGCTGCGAGCGGCAGATCTCGTGGAAGGGGTTTCCTTCAACCGTTCCCGAGATCCCCACCCAGCGCCCTGTGGCATACTCCGGATCGATGAAGGTCACCTCCTGTCCCACGGGCACTTCCACCTTCGGCGCGGCGCCGTATTCCGACTCGTAGTGGGTGACGATTTCGACCGGCTCGTAACGCTCGCGATCGAAACGCCGTGGCGAAGCGCAGTGCGCGCACGTGACCACGCCCTTATGCGGGAAGGTCGAGTTGTGCATGAACACCGGTTTCCGCGTGACGCACTGCAGGAAGATGCCGGGTGGCACCACGACGAAGTCAGACTCGCAGAATGCCACCAACCCCTCATCATTCAACAAACCCAATGTGAGACACGCCGTTGTCTTCGACATGGGCAGAATCGTGCTCATGCACTCCTTGATCGTGAACAACGGCGTGTTGTTCTCGCGTAGGAAGTCCTTGAAGATCCCGTACAACACAAATGCGTTCACCACAAAGCCCCGCTCCGTTGAAAGTTTCGTGTTGGGTATGGCCAGGAAGGCATCCGTCCAGCGCTCGGCCAGCGCCATGCGGGCCGGATCTGCGAAGGCCTCCTGAATACGGCGCGAAAGTTCATCGTAGCTGACATCGACAATCTCGATACCATACTTCTGCCGGGCAACATCCGGCGCATCCGGGGCGTATTTGCCCATCGGTCCGCCGAGCGCCACGATGCGGGAACCCACGAAATTGTTTACCGCACTCATCGCGCGCAAACGCCACAACACTTCCTCGGGATCATCCACAACGACATCGTCCACAGAGAGCCGCCGCGTGTCGTCCGGTACCGCCGTGCCATCATTGGGCCGCAGGTACCTCGTGCTCAAGGCCTCATACCAGTAGTACACGGGTCCCGATTGGTGCCGCACAAAAACAATCGTCCTGCCATCGCGCACGCAGGAAAGCAGCGTATTGCCCGAACCGGTGGCAGGGTAGAGGACTGTGACATCCGCCTCCTGCGCCGCGGCTTGGGCGCCCGCCTCTTCCGAGGTCACCTTGACGACCGGCAGCACTTCCATGGGGAAGTCCGCCCGTTGCGCCAAACCATCCAGTTCGGCTTTGATGCGCGCCGCTTCTTCTTCCGCCGCCGCATCACTCTGCACGCCGCCCCACGATTTCCATGAGGTCTGCTCGCGGCGGGTGGGCACACGGTACATCAACACGGGTTGGACGCGGAGCGGCTTTCCCCACGTCTGGTAAGGCCGCTGCGGGTCCCACAAGTCGTTGGCCCAGACCGGTGCGGCAGCGAATGCCGTTGTGGGTCCCAGTATCGCCGCTCCCGCCAGAAGACTCGAAGTGACTCCCAAGAATTCGCGGCGGTTGAGATGTGTGCAGCACATGAGTTGATTCCCCCTTGAAGTGCAATGCCCCCGTGCGTCGTATTGACCACACGCTCCATAATCTACCCGAATTCGCCGCACGTCAAGTACGGTTTGCCTGCAAAAGGAAACTCCGGACGCGGATCGCCGCCAAGTATTGATAACCTGTTTGGCGGCTGGTATTTACGTCCGCGTTGCGCTACTCCGCAGGCTCACTGGATAGGATTTCTCGCACGCACATCGTGTCAGCAAGGTGGACGTGCCAGGGTTCTGCAAACTGCTGAATCAACTGGGATTGAGAGGTCAGCGGTGTGTGCGTGTGAGAGTTCCGGGTCAGGGACGGTTTGCCGCGCCTGGCTTGGGAGCATCGACACCGGTGACAGGTGTGCCGGCTCACATCTTGTCAACGGGACGCAAGTCGTCTAGGATGTGGATGGGGAAACAAACAGGGGGGAAGAATCATGTGCGATTGCTGTGAGCCTTCAAACGTTTCACGCAGGGCATTCTTGCAGGTCAGCGCCGTTGCGGCAGGTGGAATCTCTCTGGCTGCCTCACGGGGAGTACGCTCCGCCAAACCGATCGCCACGCCTGTCCGCACCAAGAAGGTGCGGGTCCTGGCGGCGTTTGTATATCCGCCCACCCAGACCTTGAAAGAGGCGGGTTACTACAGTTGGCCCGGGTCAGGTTTCGGCGCGGAGGAGCGTCACAAAGAATATGCCGCGCTGATAGACCGCATGGGCGCCGACCTCGGCATTCAGGTCGATATCGAACCGGTCGCCATCGACACGGAGGAAGACGCCTCGCGTTTCGTGCAGAAGGCACAGTCCACTCAATCCGACGGCATCCTGCTCGTTCTTTTCAAGAAGGGCCACTGGAACCGGATCACCCAAATCGTCGAAGCCGCCAAGCTGCCCGTGGTTGCCTATGCGCCTTTGGGCGTGCTCCTGGTCGACCACATCAGACCCGCCCGCGAAAAACAGAACCTCCTCCTAGTGAACTCGGAGAAGTTTGACGCGGTGTCGGAAGGCCTTCGCATCATCCGGGCGGGCGCTTGGATGAAGCAATGCCGAATCATGAACATCGACGGGCAGGAAGAAAAATCCGTCCGGGTCCCCTTGCTTGGCACCGAGATCCACACGGTCACGCATCAGCGTTTCTATGATACCTACCGCGACACGGCCGACACGGACGAAGTGCTCAAGCTGGCCCGTGCCTATCGCGCGGGAGCGCGCGAAATCCTGGAGCCCAACAACGAAGACATTCTCGAAGCGGCGCGCGCGTATGTGGCCCTCAAGACGCTTCTGACCGCCGATGGCGCCGACGCACTCATGATGAACTGTCTGCCGGGCCTGCAGCACCCGCACAAGCATGTGCCGCCTTGCATGGCGTTCATGACCCTGCGCGACGAGGGTATCCCGGCCGGGTGCCAGTCCGACCTGAATGCCACGCTTAGCCTGGTGCTGGGTCAATACCTCTTTAACCGTCCGGGTTTCCAGCAGAACGCTTCAATGGACACGGTCCAGAACCTCTACTTCGGTGCGCACTGCACCTGTCCGTCGCGCATGAACGGGCCCGGAACGCGCCCCGAACCCTACGTGCTGCGCAGTCACGCCGAAGCGGGCTGGGGTTGCGTGCCGCGTGTTCTGCTGACCAAGGGGCAGGACGTCACTTTGGCCTACTACATGTCCAGCGACGCACCAGAGCTTGCGGTGTATACGGGCACGATCGTGAGTTGTCCCGAAATACCGCCCACCGGTGGGTGCCGGACAAATATCCAGATGACCATCAATGAAGTGCAGGACGTGCGCGACGTCAAGGGTATGCACCAGGCCATCTTCTATGGCAATCACTCGCGCGACCTGCACGCGTTTGGCCAGCTTTACGGCGTGAAGGTCCTGACCTGAGCGGCCCGCGCCTTGGGAATGCGTCACAGGATTGGAGAACCATCTGAATGGGACTTGCGGACACTACAGTTATCGTGACCGGCGGCGCGCAGGGGATCGGCATGGCCGTTTCCCAGGCCTTCGCGCGCGAAGGCGCCTTTGTCGTCATCGCCGACATCGATTCCGAGGCGGGACAGGAGTGGGAGTGGGCCCTCACCGGCGAGGACCTCAAGGCATGGTTTGTCCGCGCGGACGTCTCCGACGAAGAGCACGTGAAACGGCTCATCCAGAAGGTCGTGGACAAACGCGGCGGCATTCATGCGCTCATCAATAATGCCGGCATTACCTGGCAAGGCACTCTCGCGGAACGGGAAACCTCGCAGTGGGAGCACGTCCTCGCCGTCAATCTGCGGGGCCCTTACCTCTGCTCCAAGTACGCCGTTCCGCACATGCCCTCCGGCGCCGCCATCGTGAACGTGGCTTCCACCCGGGCCTTCATGTCAGAGCCCAACACGGAGCCCTACTCGGCTTCCAAGGGGGGGCTCGCCGCGCTCACGCATTCTCTCGCCGTCACCTTGGGCGAAAAGGGCATTCGCGCCAATTGCGTGAGCCCGGGGTGGATAGATGTCAGCAACTGGAAGAAGGGGGCTGTGCGAAAACAGGTCAAGCTGTCCAAGCGGGACCACGCACAGCACCCCGTCGGTCGAGTGGGAAAACCAGAGGATATCGCCCAAGCCTGTCTCTTCCTGGCCGATTCAGACAAGTCCGGATTCATCACAGGGCAGAATCTGATCGTTGACGGCGGAATGACGGTCAAGATGATTTACGAGCGCTGAGCCGAGCAGAGGTCAATCAGGGGCCCAGGGGAATCCCCAACTGGCGGTAGATGGCAGCGCTGTCTCGCGCGCCCCAGCGGCGCAGGATTCGTCCGGCGCGGAGTTCAAACCACTCCATCACCACCACTTTGTAGGACTTTCCCGTGGGAGCAGTTCCCTGAAACGGAGCCGAGAATACGCCCGTCTCGGTGTAGCGAACCGCGACGATATCCCCCTCTTCCACGATGGATTCAATGCGAAGCTGCATCTGGAGTGACGTGATGAGCTGTTCCCAAATAGGCCTCACTTTGTCCATGCCGCCCCACCCCAAGACGCCATACACCACGGCATCCTCCGCGAACAACGCGCAGAGCGCCTCCAAGTCGCCGCGATTGAAGGCATCGACATAGCGCTCGATGACGCCTTTGTTGCCTTCACGCTGCATTTTGTGAATCCTCTCCCGCCGTATGCCGGTCTTAAATGAAAAGTGGCGACCCTCGCCGTGAGCGTGGTGCGCCACCTAAACTCCTGCGCGTGCCCGAGCTTGCCCGCGCAGCTTTAATGCTGGAAATACTGTAGTACGGTGGGTTACAACCCGAGAAGCGCGGCCGGTCCGCCAGCCAACACAAAGAAGAACCACCACACCGCGGCCCACCACAACGAGATGAAGAACAAGAACCTAACGTTTCCTCCTTTTCCTTACGTCTGACCTCAGACATCCGGCCAACCGGACCCCGTTGCCACAACGGAACCCCCTTGGTTGACGCCCAAAAAACTAGCACCCTAAGCGGCGATTGTCAAGAAAATAGTGTGGGTGGCCTGGCAAAACGGGATTCATCGCCCGCTCGCATCCCAAACTTCCCATTCTTCACAAAGGTCCCATTTCCCGATCTTTTCGCCCGCGACGTCATGCTATTGTGAAGACAACTTCGCGGGACCGCACCGCTCGCAACCCAAAGCCCCTTTCGCGGCACCGAAAATACCTAATTGCTTATGCGCATGACTAGATTTTGTACTCGTCCGCGCAGATTGCATGCTACCATGAGTGCACTCCGCAGTTCCGAAGCCTGCACACGGAGTTCGCCTGTTGGGGAAGGCGGATAGAGTAATCCAGGCTCACATCATGAGGGGGAAAGGCCATGAAGTTATCCACGTGTCTCTTGTCAATTGTCGCGTTGTGCTTGATGCCACTGTGCTTGAGTGGATGCCCGGAGGTGGACGACACCGACGCGATTATCGATGGCATCGAATTCGTGTGGTGTCCAGCGGGTTCTTTCACGATGGGCAGGCGCGGGCCCGGCGAGGAGGGCAGTTCTGCGTCCGAAGATCCCGCGCATCTCGTGACCTTTGCTCAGGGCTTCTGGATATCCAAATACGAGATTACGCAGAAACAGTACGAAGCGGTCATGGAAGCGAACC
>JADLCA010000250.1 GCA_020847495.1 Candidatus Hydrogenedentota bacterium
CACAAGAGGGTTGCCGCATTGCGCCGGGCGCCTGGTGGCTGTCGATCCTGCTCGGCTGTCGATCCTGCTCGTGTTCGCCTGCCCCGATTCTCATCTGCGTTCATCCGCGCCATCTGCGGACGTTTGTTTTCATTCGCATTCTGTCTTCAAACCGGTTCAAATCGACGCCATCTGTGGATGAATGCTTCATCTTCATCTCTGGCCTCGCCTCTGCGTTCGAGTTAATGGAAGACCATGGGCAGGGATGCCCATGCCACCTCTGCATCTTCTTTTTGAATCGGTGAAATCGGTGGACAACTTCTTCGTTCAGTAGCGGTGTTGCCGCGTTGAGCTATTTGCGCCCGAAGCGTCCCCACAGCTTGCCCAGCACGCCCGCCCCGCCGGGCCCGCCTTCTGGCGGCACGGGGAGTCCCTGCGGAACGCGCCACGCCGCGGTGGCCCGCTGTAGTTCATCCAGGACGCCCGCCCCAGTCAACCAACCGTAGCCCCCGCACCCCAGCATATACCGGAGCCGTTTCACGTCCTGCTCGTTCCACTCCGGGCTGCCGCGGCGCGTGAGAGCGCGGCGTACCTGTTTCTGACTCGCTGCGCCTTGCGCCGGAATGGTGCCCGCGTACGGCGTGTGCTGGGTCAGGAAGTTGACGAGGTACGGCGTGGCGCCCGGGTCCCACGACGTGGCAGGCCGTCCCTCCAATTCCCAGTCGAGCGCCCACAACACGATCTTGCCATCCTTGCTCGCCGAGATCGCCGTGTAGCCATCCGGACTCAGCGCCACCGATTCAAGGCCGTCATTGTGCCCCTCGAAACTGTGCACGTGCGCGCCTGTGGCCATGTCCCAAAGACGCACGGTCTTATCGCGGCCTCCGGACAGCACGTAGCGGCAGTCTCCACTGAATGCAACCGCCTGCACCGTATCGGTGTGCCCATCGAACGAGCGGATGCACTCGCCGCAGGTGAGATCCCAAACCAGCAGTTCCCCCGGTTTGCCCCAAATCGTGCCGCTGCCTGAGCAGGCATGAAGTCCATCCAGACTGCAACAAACCGAGCGAATGGGCTGCTGGTGCCCGGTCATAGTCAACAGGCACTTCCCCGTGGCCACTTCCCACAGCAGCAGCGTCTTGTCTTCACCAGCCGACAGCAGGAGACGCTCATCCGCGCTCCAACGCACCGTGTTCACGTCGGCCCCGTGGCCGGAAAAGATGCCGAGGCACTGGCCGGATTCCACATCCCACAGGCGCACCGTGCGGCCGCTCGCGGATGCCGCGTAGCGTCCATCGCGGGTGAGATCCACCGAGTTGATCAACTCGGGACTTTGCTCGAACGCGATCATCAGCGTGCCTTTTTCGGCGTCCCACAGCTTGATGTCCCAACCGCCGGTGAGCACCCGCCTGGCATCGTGGCTGACGCACGCGCATTCGATGGCGCCCGCATCCCGTTCAAACGTGAGGCCCGAGTCCGGCCGGTACATGTCCCATAGGGTGAGGGTATTGCCCGAGCCGACGTGCAAGACGTGCCGGCCGTTGGGCGAGATGCATACAGTCTTTAGCGCATCACCCGACTCAGCAACCACGCCCTCTTCCCATGCGGCCTTGAACGCCACTCGAGGCAGGCGCGTATACAGCGCGCGCCATTCCTGCATGGCCTCAGGTGTGCGCCGGTGACCCGGTTGCGAACGGGCGGTGCGCACGTGATTGGCCGCCTCCGCGGCGTTGCCCCGTTGCATCGCTTCCCGCGCTTTCTGCAGGGACTGGTCAAAGGCCTTGCCCGTCGAGATAGCAACCTCGCTGGCGACTGCCTGGCACACAAGAAACGGGGCGTTGGTCTCCTCGTCGCCAGGAAGACCGGCATACCATATGCGCACCGTCCGGTCATGGCCACCCGACATGGCGAACTTCCCGTCGTTTGACAGGCATACCGCGGAAACAGGACCGTCATGCCCCACAAACGTCGTGATACACCGGCCCGTGGCAGCCTCCCACAACCGGACGGTCTTGTCGCGGCTGCCGGAGATTGCGAAGCGTCCGTCCGCACTCATTGAGGCCGCGAGGATAGGGCCCTGATGTCCGGTGCACGTGGACACGAGCTGGCCCGCCGCGGGACGCCATATCTTCAGCGTGCCATCCGCGCTGGCGGAGAGGGCGTATCGTCCGTCTTCCCCCAGCGACAGCGAAGTGATCGTGCCTTGGTGGCCCTGCATGACGTGTGTGCAGCGATGGCCGCCCACGTCCCACACGCGCAGCGAACCGTCCTGGCCGCCCGTGACGGCAAGTTGCCCCGACGAGTCCATGGCCAGCGCCGTGACCGGGCTCTTGTATTCATCGAAGGCGTCCATGCAGTCGCCGTCGCGAAGATCCCACAGCCGCATGGTGCCATCCGCGCTGGCCGAGAGCGCCCGTCGGTTATCGGCCGTCATCGCGGCCGCCTCCACGGAGTCCCGGTGGCCTTCCATTACCCGCGCGCAACTGCCCTTCGCGATGTCCCACAGGCGGATGGTGCGGTCGCGGCTGCACGACAAGGCCAGGTACGAATCGAGGCTGCAGACAATGCCCGTGATTGTGTTCTGATGGCCCGTGAATGACTTGATCTGCCCTCCCGCGAAGTCCCACATGATGATGGTGTTGTCCTCGCTGCCGGAGAGAAAGAAGCGTCCATCGGGCGCGCACGCGAGCGCGCTGATCCGATCGTGATGCCCCTGCACAATCCGGATGAGCGCCCGCGACTGGGCCGCATACTTGCGCGCAAGGGCCAGGCCGCCGCTGATCTCCCTGCGTTCCGCGTCGCTCTCATGCAGCCAGGACAGGACCTTGCCCGCGCTCCGGAAGTCGCCGCGCTCGATATGCGCCTGTGCCAAAGCGTAGTGGGGAATCCACTCGCCGGGGTGAAACTTGATGATCTCCTGCATCCGCAGAAGCACTGCGTCGTCGGTCATGCGGCCCGTGCGCCAACGCGACAGACACAGGTTATAGGTCGAGTCCGGATGGTGCGGATCGACCTTCAGGGCGCGTTCCCAGGCGGCTTCCGCCTGCTGGCCTTTGCTCAAGTCCAGCAGCGACACCCCGCGGTTGTTCAAGCTGTCCGCCATCGCCTTGCTTGGCCCCGGCCTCTGACGGGAATACGGCTCGCCCGCGACCTCCTTGTAGGCCTCCTCGAGCACGCCCGCAATCTCGTTCATGCTTTGGGGCCGGGCATCGGGGTCCGTGCGGAAGCAGCGTTCCAATAGGTTCGAGATGGCTGGCGGCATGGGCAGCAGGCGGGTATTCGTTTTGGCCTGCTCCAGGAAATGCTTAAGCACTTCAGGGGCTTCGTTTCCGTGCCGCCAAATGACCCTGACCGTGAAAGCCTGGAGCAAGCAAAGCGCCCAGCTCCAGATATCCGTCTTTATAGTGAGCTTGTCGCGGTTGGCTTGCTCGGGCGAACAGTACACGCGGGTCATTCCCACGTTCACGACGCGCTCATCCCCCGGCGTGCCTTCGCCCTCCGACACCGCGAGGGCGTGTGCGCGCGCAAGGCCGAAGTCCGTGACCTTGAACGTCCCGTCCGGTGCTATCAGTACATTGGCAGGTTTCACATCCTGATGGACAAGGCCCCGGTCGTGCGCGTGCTGCAGGCCCCACGCCATCTGGATGCCGAAATCACAGATGCGGCTCAGAGTCTTCTGCGGACCCCCTTTGTAGACTTTGCCTTCGTCCAGGTACTGCCATAGCGAACCCCCGTCCACGCATTCCGCGAAAACCCGCGGGATCCCGCCCAGGCGGCGCACGTAATAGCAGCTCACGATGTTGGGGTGCAGCCCCAGGTTGATCCACGTCTCGCACTCTTGCTCGAAGTTGGAGGCCCCGTCCTTGCGCAGCAGCGTGCGCGCCTTCGGACTCTTCACCGCCAGCGGCATGTTCCAGCCTCGGTGGTGAATTTTGTAGACCTTGCCCATGCCGCCTTCACCGAGGACGTCAATCACCTCGTACAGGTTGACGATGACATCCCCGATCCGCCAATCGATCGGTACCCCGTCCTCACCCACCTGCAAGCCCATCCTGGCTTCTTCTTCGGTGGTGTGGCGCTCGGTCATCGGTACGACCGTCTTCGCGTCCGCAATTACGTTGCGGCCGCACTGCGGGCACTTGCCCTCCTGACCGACCATGGCTTCATTGACGGTCATGTGCTTTCCGCATAGACAAGTCAAAACGTAGAGGCGAGGTGACATTTACTCCCCTATTTTACTGTTTGAATGAAATCCACGCCACGACCGGCGGCATCCACCGCAGTCTGAACGGTACTGCCCGGACCTTGGGGCTGATGGATTATACCAGTAGGCGGGCGCGCTCTGAAATCATCGATCCCGGGTCACTCGCGCCAAGGCCCAAAAGCACGGTACACGATTCCGCGCGCTTCAGCCGCGTCCTTCACCCCGTAGTGCGGTGTCCCCTGATTCCCAGACGGGCGCGCATCGTAGGGCGACATTTGTTCCCGCCCTCTTGTCACCCGCTTGCCCAATCGCGTAAAAGCAATCCCCGACCTGCAAAGAGGGTGTTGCCCCACCAGGAGCGCCGGCATCCCTGCCGGCTTTTGAATAGGGAATCAGTGACCGGCGTGCCTTTAAGAGGGCGGGAACAAATCCCGCCCTACTCAAGACGTACTATCTCGTTTGGTCAGCCTGGAGTGTTGCTCCTGGAAGCCGGATAACTCACAATATGCCTGCGGAGGTATACCTGTGGAGAAACGCATGCCGGTTATCGTGGCCATTGCCGGGCCATCTTGCTCCGGGAAAACCACCACGGCCATGGCCCTCGTGCGCGCCTGGACGCGTGGTAATGCCGCCATCCTTCCGATTGACGCCTACTATAGGGATCTGTCGCACCTGACGCCGGAAGAGAGGGCGCGCATCAATTTCGATGCCCCGGACGCGATCGAGTGGGAGTTGCTCGAGCAAGACGCCGCCCTGCTCGCCCGAGGCGAATCTGTGGACGTCCCCGTCTACGACTTCGCGACCCATACCCGGACACGCAACACGAACCGGATGGATGCCCCGAGTCTTCTCGTGGTCGAGGGACTGTTCGCTCTTTACGCAGCGGCTCTTCGGGATCTGTGTGCGCTGCGCGTCTTTATCGACGCGGACGATTCGCGATGCCTTGATCGCCGCGTGGACCGGGACGTGCGCGAACGCGGGAGGAGTCAGGACTCCGTCGTGGAGCAATACGCCCGTACCGTGCGGCCGATGGCGGCGCAGTTCATCCTGCCTACGCGTCAGCACGCGGACATCACCCTCCACGGTTCTGACTCTGTGGAGCAGAATGTCTCAGTGCTACTCAGCCGGCTCGAATCCTGAACCCCGGCACGGTTTCATCCCACGAATTTCAGGAGGTGGTAGTTCTTCTTGCCCGTACGGATCACCGCGATGCGTTCACCGCACAAGGATTGCTCCGTCAGCTTGGCGTCCTCGGCCGCAA
This sequence comes from Candidatus Hydrogenedentota bacterium, assembly GCA_020847495.1. GTDB lineage: Bacteria > Hydrogenedentota > Hydrogenedentia > Hydrogenedentales > SLHB01 > JAHDWY01. The sequence continues at coordinate 5,445 of JADLCA010000250.1, forward strand.
TCCGTTCGTTGTTCAGATAGAGCCCGCCATTCTGCACCAGCCGGCGCCCTTCGCCCTTGCTCTTGAAAATGCCGCACTGCGCCAGAACATCCAGCAGCAGATGCCCGCCGCCCAGCAGGTCGCGCGAAAGCTCTGCCGTGGGCACTTCGCTGAAGACGTCCTCCAGGGTGGCGTCATCCAACCCGAGCAGAGAACCGCCGAACATGGCCTCCGTGGCCTTCTGCGCATTTGCCAGCGCCTCGGGGCCGTGCACCATCCCCGTCACCTCTTCGGCAAGGCGGCGCTGGGCCGCCCGTTTCTCCGGGGCTGCCAGAATCTCAGCCTCCAGCGCGGTGATTTCCTCCCGGCCGAGAAACGTGTACGTGCGAAGCCACTTGGGCGTCTCCGCGTCGGCCTGGTTGATCCAGAACTGGTAGAACTTGTACGGCGATGTGCGCCTGGCATCGAGCCAGACTGTGCCGGTCTCCGTTTTTCCGAACTTGGTCCCGTCTGACTTGGTCACGAGCGGCCACGTCAGCCCAAAGGCCTCGTCATTGCGCAAGCGCCGGACGAGATCCATGCCGGAGAGAATATTGCCCCACTGATCGCTGCCGCCCACCTGCAGCCTGCACCCATGCGCATCGTACAGGTGGAGGAAGTCATAGGCTTGCAGCAGCATGTAGGAGAATTCCGTGTAGCTGATGCCGTGCTCCCGGTCCTCGAGACGCGCCCGCACCGATTCGCGCGCCACCATGGCATTTACGGAGAAATGCTTGCCGATATCCCGGAGGAATTCGACGAGAGTCAGTTTGCCGAGCCAGTCCGCGTTGTTTACCAGGAGCGCGCCCTCGCTTCCGGAGAAGTCCAGGAAACGCGCCAGTTGCCCGCGGATCGCCTCGCTGTTGGCGGACAAAGCGTCCGCGTCCTGCAGCTTACGCTCCTCCGTCTTGCCGCTCGGATCGCCGACCATGCCCGTGGCGCCGCCCACCAGCGCGATGGGGCGGTGTCCCGCGCGCTGAAAATGCATCAGCCCGATAATGCCCATCAGGTGGCCAATGTGCAGGCTGTCGGCAGTGGGGTCAAACCCGGCGTAAACGGTGAAACGGCTTTCCTGCAATCGCTTCCCCAGATCGGGATGCGTCACCTGATTTACGAGGCCCCGCCAATTCAGTTCGTCATGCAAGTTCTACATTGGAAGCTCCGGTGGAGAAGTATTCCCACATGTCACGTGCCGGGTTCACACACACGCGGAACCACGCGGCATCGAGTTTGAGAAAGTCGAATTCGAGAGGAATGGAACTCAGAGGAAAGCATACGCGCCGCGGGCGGCGTCTGCGCCCGCGGAAAACCTCACCCCACCATGCGAATGCGATCTGAACATGGGTGAATACTAGCAAATGCCCTGCTTGCGGTCAAAGCAGCGCAGGAGAAGCGGGCCGCAGTCGGGTTTCCCGCGGCGGAAAAGCACAACCCCGTGAAATTGGTGTCTCCCACCAAAGGGATTCCTCCCCGCACGCGAGGAGGGACCTCATCCCATTCTTCCCATCATTCCCATAACTCCCATTTCCCCACGCGTGCGGGGGGGATCCAGAGAGGACATCGCGGTCCGCCGCGCCAAAGGCGCTTGCTCCTGCCGCTCAGGTCTGCCCGCCGTGCGCCATGATCGCCTTGCGCGCCTCGGGCGCGCGGAACCCCGAGCTGTCCAACGCGCTCAAAGGCGTCTCATCGTTGTCGTCGAGGATGTTCGGATCCAAACCTTCCTCAATCAGCAGGTCGACGATCTTGGTCTGATTACAGATGACCGCGAGGTGCAGGAGGGTCCGTCCCTGCTCATCCCGCCAATCGAGCAGCGTGGGGTCTTGCTTGAGCAACTCGCCTACCTTCGCGGTGTCTCCGGCCTTCACGGCTTCCTCCACATCGGCCATGGGGTCGCCCACGTACTCCGCCTTCACTTCCTCTTCGCCGTAGTCCGCGCCACCCGAACAAGCAGGCACCAAGGCCAGAATGGCCATCGCCGCACTGCACAGAACACCAAGTCGCAACAACGTCATAGTTCCATTGTTCAATCGATGCATTTTCGCACCCCTCTGCACGTCACAACTTCTGAGGAATCGCGCTAGGCATTAGGAAAGGTGGAAACGGCCCAACCTCGAGCCGATTCCACCTTTCCATACTAAACGCAACGGTCAATCACGGGAATGGATTCGTGTGAACGCCGGATTGAACCTCCGTGGTCAACATGAAGAACTTGCTGCCGGTCTCCTGCGGGAACTTGCCAAATTCCACATGCCCATCCATGAACAGCACATTGACGCCGCCGGGCACGTGATTGAAGCTGGTTGGATTTATCCTTCCACCGGCCGTGGTCAGGATGGTATCCCACATGGCAGGAATCACAGACTGTGCTTTGGCAGAGCCCGCCGGATTGTTGATGTCCGTAATGAAGAAGCGCTCAATCCCTTCCTTAAGGCGATAGAAGGGCAGGGTTTGACCTGCGGTATATTTGCTGTTACCGGGATGGTTGAACTGGTGATCCGCTTCCAGGGCGACTTTTACGGCTTCCAGTGCGGTC
>JADLCA010000251.1 GCA_020847495.1 Candidatus Hydrogenedentota bacterium
GTGTGAAGCGCTTTATTGTGGGATTGTCCACGGTGGCTTTGCTTCTGCCATGCATGCTGATTCTGGGCTGCGGCGGCGATAAGACTGTGGAAGATCGGGAGGCAAACTACAATCAAAGCATGGAAGATTCCATGCGTAACAGTAGTACCGTTCAACAGAAGCGGGAAGAATTGGCAGAGGACGAAGCCATGATTGACCAATCCGAGAACGGGGGGGACCAAGGGGAGCAAGAGGATGAAGGTGAACAATAGCCGATAATCTCCAATCTGGCACGTGGCCACGTTGCGTCAAAGGAAAGTGCGCTAGCATGATGCGACGGTATACTCATGAGAATTGTAGCATCTGCGAGAGAGAGGAAGACACTGAGTGAAGTACTGGCAAGTGCTCCCGATTCGAACAAAGGTCTTGTTCCTGATCCTGTTCCTCCTGGGTGTCGTGTACGTCTACTCCATTGTAGAGAACAAGCTGCGCACGAATGATCTTGCCCAGGCGGCGCAGAGGGAGATCGCGAGCATCCATAGTGCGGAGAACGAGTTGACTTACGAAGTAACCGTGACCAGGCAGTACATTCTGCTGGGACGAACCCAGGGCAAGGTACAGGTCTACGTTCGCCAGAAACCACCCCGCCAGGACGAGAGAATTCATGCCGTCAGCTTCTACTACAACCGGGAAGGCGGACAATGGAAGTATGATGGCAGCGGGGCTGACGCGGGCGAGGAAATCCATGAGCGAGGGCTACGCATGTTTGCCCGTCAAGGCCCCGCCGCATCCTGAGGGACACATTTAAGAGTGTGCCAGCAACGGTGTGATTCGCTTTATCGAAGAACCGCCGTGGCCGGTACAGCGCCTTAGTCGAGCCACCCGGCGCCGCCAGGTTTATAGAAGTTTCCGATTGAGGTGTGGGGTTTCATCTCTTCTTCCAGCTTATGTTGAGCCTCGGTCGACATAGGCTGGAAGCTTTTTGCGATGCGGACATTGTCCTCCACGTGTGCCACGGTCTCCGCACCGACGATGGCCACGTCCACGTCCTGAGACAACGCGTACGTCAGCAAACCATCCATCCGCGCGACGCCGCATTCCTTGAAGAACCTCCCCCGAGCGGCGACCTTCATGGCGATCACACCCATCCCACGCGACCGCGCCTCGCGCCGTGCGGACTCAAACGGAGACATATGCGTGTCTGTGGGATTCACGGGAAGCAGGACGAACGTAAAATCCCCGCGCCGCATCAGTGCGATCAGCGCCTCGGCGGTATAGTGGCCGCTGATGCCGATATGACGGCAGACCCCCTCGTCTTTCATCTTGTGGACGAGGTCCAGCAGGCCGCCCTTCTTGGTGATTCGGTCCACGTCTTCCAGGTTACGCACACGGTGAATATTGAGGTTGTCAACCTGCGCCGTGCCGAGCAGGGTGAGGCTCCGCTCTATCAGGGGTTTCGCTTCTTCGGGATCACGTGGGTCGATCTTCGTGGAAAGGAACACCGTATCCCGGCGTCCTTTCAACCCCTGGCCGAGGTATTTCTCGGACGGGTAGTAGAGTTGGGCTGTATCGAAGTAGGTGACTCCAAGCTCAAGCGCACGTGCAATGATGGCCTCTGCTTCCGCGTCCGTTCCCTCTTTGCTCAGAGTATGCTCCCCGCCTAGTCCGAGGATAGAGACGCGCTGGCCGGTCTTACCCAGCTCCCGTGTCGGCAGAGGGGTAGCGGCGGTTGCCTGGGCATTCGGGGATTGGGACTCGCTTCTTAAAGAGGCCAGTCCAGCCGTCGCGGCCGCGATGGTTGTTGTTCTGAGAAAGTCTCGCCTGTCTACGGGCTTGGACATTCTAATCTCCTCCTTGGTATGGGGGTGGAAGCTCTCAGCGGCACCGCATCACTTTTTTCACTGGGTAGACCCCTCCATCCCACCGTTCTTTGTAGAAAGCAGGTCTTTCCCCTGATATTCCGGGGGAACGTCAAGATTCATGAACTGAAGCGCGGTGACACCCAGATCGACGATGGCCGGATTATCGATCAACGGGTGATTTGAAAACAGGATCCCGGGGGTTTCCTCGGGATCCGAACTCGCGTGTTCTCCGCTCCACTTGTCAAGATTGGGTTCAAACACCGCGGCGGGGATGCCGCCCTTTGCGGAGGTTTTGCTGGTCTGATAGCCTTCGGCGTACCCGAGTTGAAGGTCGGGTGCGCTGACTTGGCTCTTCCCGGCGAAGGCCTCCCGGCCGAACACCGATTTGAGGACCTTCTCACCAGTCTCCGGGTCCGTGACGGCGAGGAGTTCTTCACGGATCTTCTCGGCCAGTTGGGGTGCAGCATCAGGCTCGACGATTCCCTGTCCCTCCCGGCCCCTGATATTCAGGTAGATGGCGCCGAGTCCCAACGCATAAGCGCGGGTCTGGCTCCAGTCGACGCTTCGCAGCATATCGTCTTCGTCATCGACGAAGGCAGTGGAGGCGTCCGGCTTGTCGCGGATCACGAGATACCCATTGCGAACAAGCCACGTGTTGACGCTGAACCCTTTCCGAAAACTGTGAAACCCGTGGTCGGACAAAACGAAGAGTAGATCGCGCGGTGACAGGCGATCCAGCACCTCCCCCACAATGCGGTCCATTCTCTGGTAGCTGTCTTCAACAACATGCCCGTATCGCGCGGCCCCATCCGCTGTGTACAGGGGATGCAACGGGTCTCTGTATCTCCAGAACGTGTGGGATATCCGGTCTGTTGATGTCCAAACGGCCACGAGGAGTTCGTAATTGCCCGCGCTCATCTCATCTTCCAGTAACTTCCTGACCCACTCGTCGTGCGTCGCGGCCTCCTCGAGAAATGCGTCTTCGTCCAGGGCGTTCCTGCGCAGGGCGCTGGTGTCGTGGGCCCATCCAAGGGTCTTGTAGAGCCCGTAGCGATCGGCCACCTCGCCGCTGTACGTTTCGGGAGTTGTGAATCTCACATACGGGTCGCGAGGATGAAACTGAAGAGAACTCATGTAGATGCGCACATGCTCGCCCGCTTCCAGCACGTGAAACAGGCTGATCGCGCGCACGGAGATCTGGTCTGTGATAGGAAGGGTCCATTCAATCCAATCGGACCATTCCTTCTCGGGTACGGTCACCTGCTTTCCCTGCAGCGTCAGAGATATGCTGCGGTTCTGGCGGTCTACTGCCACTTCGATGGGAACCTTGATGCTTTCCGACTGCCCGGGTTTGTATGGGTCCAGCGCTCCTGGACTGTCCACCTTCGCTTTGCCTTCCGTCAATTCCAGCCGAATCCGGACGCCCCCGCCGACGGATTCGGCCAGTTCCGCCTGCGTGAATGAGTCGGACAAGGAGTAGAAGTAGGTGTTAAATCCACCGATCTCCGGCACCCCGGCCCCGCACAGCATCAGTCCGCGGGTAAGGTCATCCGGCGGATAGGCAAAGGGGATGTGCAGGAGTTTGGAACGCGCTCCCTGGCGGTCTGCGGAGACCCAGAATGGTTCTCCTTTGCGAAAGATCACGCTGTAGGGTTTCTTCCGCAGTTCGCCATCCGGGAGAATATCGTATGGAAACGTGTTACCAGTACCCATCACGGGGCTGTAGGTCAATCGGTCACGCCCGATGTAGTCGTAGACCCCGTGGTTGCCGGGACTCTGGCAGGTGGCAAACGACGACCAGGCGGAAGGCGATTGGGGTGGTACGGTGGTTTGAAGCCGCTGGTAGCCTCCCAGTTCCCGCAACCGTGATAGATTGGGAAGACTCCCCTCCGCAAACATCTGATCCACGATGGTGGGTTCCACGCCGTCAAATCCCAGTATCACGACCCTCGGCCGCGGTTCCCCGGGGTCTGGCCGGTCCGCGCAACCAGGGAGAAACAGAGTTGTGGAAATGGCGGCCAACAATAATCTGACCGGATTTGAACAAATGAAGGTCAAGTGGCAATCCTCTCTTGTTCTTTCTTCGATGAATTCGCTAAGACGACTAACCAGACGAAAAGCCCTGACTGCTGTCAATCTCCGTCATTGCACCGCTTGCTGTCAACCTTCGCATAGACTCTGCGGAGTGAAGCACGTTGTCCCTCAACTCGTGGGGAGTGGTGTCAACCTGCTATTTCGATGATTCCCCGCGCAGTGTGAATGCGATAAAATCACGCAATTGATTTAATTAACTGCTATACTATAGCAAATATACTATTTGTATTGACCTTTCGGTCATGCGAGAATCTGAAGAGACTTGGCATTAGTCCTCGATAAGCGAACAGCAAAGATCGCAAGGACTACAGGGACCACAAGGACTTCAACGCCGGCGGCCTGGTGTCTTTGCAGTCCTTGCCGTCCTTGAAACGTTCAATCGCTCGACAGAACCCTACTCTATTGACTCGACATCGATCTTCAACTGCCCAAGAAAGGGCACAAGTTGCCACCAGGATTCCAGGCCGCCGGTGAGGAGTTTGATGTGGGTGGCGTCGGCAAGAGGCTGGCCGAGGGTGGGATCGATCCAGACCCAGCGCCCGTTGGCATACACTTCAGGCCACGCGTGGTAGTAGAAGGCGTTGTAGTCCTCGCTCCACACGACGCCGATCGCGATGCGGGTGGGCACGCCGGCGGCCCGGGCGAGAGCCGTGTACAAGACAGTGTGCTCGTTGCAGTCGCCCTGGCCCGTGGCGAGCACATCGAGCGCGCTGGGGATGCTGAGCACAGGGCGTTTCTCGATGGTGTTGTATACCCACTCGTAGATGCGCATGGCGCAGTTCCACGTGCCCTGGGTCTCCCCCACTATCTCCGTTGCCTTTTGCTGGATGGGCGCGGCATCCACCTGCACGAAGGCGTCGCCGGAGAGGTATGCCTCCATCTTGGGAGACGCGTCATCCTGTGCGGTATCGCCGGCCGGCGTTTCCGGCACTTGGATCAGGTAGGAGCCATCCTGCTGCCGGAGCTGGGTGTCGTCTTCGGGCACCGAGACGCCCGGACCGAGGTCCTTGAAGCGCACGATCATCCGTTGTGCGCCGCGAAAGGGCGCCGCACCCGTTGGACGAACCGCGGCGAGTTGCGTGAAGGAATCAGAAGCCGTGGAAGCGGCGAGCCCTTTCATCGCCTCGGTTTCGCTGACACGCGTGATCGTGAACCCCATGGGGGTCTCCGCGCGCAGAACCTCGCCCTCTCCATCAATCCACGCCCGGGACTTGATGCCGGAGACTGTGCTCGTAATGATGCGCGCGTTTACCACGCGGCCCATGGATGTGATGGGTTCGGCCCCCACGCATTCAATCCGGGTCTGGCTGACAGACAGCGATAGCGGGTCGAAGGTGTCGATGACAAACTCATCGCCGGGTTCGAGCGCGGGCAAGTGAGTCGCGCCGAATCCGCTCGACAGGCGAAGGCCATTCTCAATGGGAAACTCGACGGGGTAGACTTCGCCGCCCGACGTGATTTCGGCTTTGAGCAGACCATCAAGCATGGCGCCCGACGCCTTCACATCGTGCCCTCCAGAACGGACGGAGAAACGGAAATCACGGAGGCCTTGGGTGTTGGAGAGCCAGGTTTCGCCGGAAGCCAGCATCTCTGTCGCATCGCCGAGCATGGACAGGCGGACCCTGCCCAGCACGCTCATGGCGATTCCCTTTTCCCCGTATCTCGGTTCGGGACGCGTGCGGATGTTCACGTAGCCCACCTGGGCGCCGTCTCTCATGAAGATCCCCATCCACACATCGCTCGGCGCCTCCGACAACTGAGGAGGAACAAGGTCTTGCGAGGATAAGTGAGGGACGAAGACCTCCCTGCGCAACAGAAGAGCCATCATGACCAGCCACAGCGCGGTGACGGAAACGGCAACGGCGATCAGAAGGCGGTGTCGCATGGGCGTGAGGCTCTCCTGGTATGGGAGAGATTATGCCGAATGGCTTTCGGAACCGCCAACCGGGTGGCCGGAACAGCCGCGGTAGGCCGCGTGCAGGCAGCGCACCACTTCGGCGAGGTTGCGCGCGCAATCGCGTGCCCGGCGGCGCATCTCAATAAGGCCCGCGATGGAACTGGGGTGATGCGCGGCGGCCCACATGATCCGCATGGTGTGGATGTTGCCGTCACGTCCGCGGCACTCATTGAAATCGATGGGCAGGTCGTCGTTCAGTGTGTCGGTGATGCACCGCAAGGCGATATAGGGCACGCCATGAGCGGCACAGGCCTTCGCAACCGGGGCGGATTCCATATCGACACATGCGGGAAGCGCGGCAGAATGGGCCCGGGCAACCTCCTGTTTTTCCGCGGCAGTGGCGAGAATGCGGTCCAGAGTCACAACCCTTCCTCGACGCAGGTAGACCCCCTTGACCGGCAAGGCTTCCGCCACGCATTGCAGTTTGGGATCCACGGGACAATCTTCAGCGCCGATGATTGAGTCGGCGACGAGCACTTCACCCAGGGACAGGACGGGCGACAGTGCCCCCGCATACCCGATGTGCACCGCGCATGAGATGGCGTGTTTGCCGAGATAAGAGTCGATGGCCTTTGCGGCGTTGGAAGGGCCTATCCCTGTCTCCAGGTATTGAAGATGGGGCAACTTCATGTGCTTGACAGCCGAAAGCTCGCTATGCATGGCGGCGATGACGCACCACGGGAGCGATGAGGAACCCGGATCAACTTCAATCGGCATGAGAACGTAGTCCTTCGGCCAAGAACAGCATATGCGGTAGTGGAGAGTATAGCACACTACACAAGGTGGATTGTACTCGATGGCGCGGGGTACGCCGCCGCGTTACCCCAGGATGTTCCAGGCCGCCATACGCACCATGTCGCGGGGACTGTGCTTCAGTTCAAAGACGGCGGAGGCCTCGAAGCCGCTGTGCATCATGCAATTCTGGCACAGGGCGTCTTGCCGGGACTCCCAGTAGGCCCAGTCGACGGTGTTCCAGAAGTCATCCCAGGATTCGAAGAACTGTTTGCCGATGAGGTAGCAGGGGCCTTTCCAGCCCTTGGGGGTGTAGGTGACGGTGCTCCAGGGAGAGCATTTGTAGCTGCGCATGCCGGCGGCGAATTCGAGATACATCGGAGTGGAACTCAGGCGGTACTTTTTAGAGAGTTCGAGCACACGCTTGAACTTCTCGGTGATCTCGCGCTGCGTGAGGAAGATGTCGTGCGCGACGGTCTCGTAGTGGTATCCGGGGGCAATCAGCATGCCGTCGACGCCCGCCTCCACGCAGGTATTGCACAACTCCTCCACTTCTTCCATGGAGGTTTCCCGGAAGACGGTTGTGTTCGTGTACATGTGATAGCCCAGGCGCTTGCCTTCGCGGAGCATGGCCAGGGCCTTGTCGAAAACGCCTTTGCGGTTGCACACCTTGTCGTGGGTGTCGCGCATGCCGTCCAGATGGATGTTGATTGTGAGGCGTTTGCGCGGCGGTATCTTGCCGAAGACCTTCTCGTCGAGGAGAAGCGCGTTGGTGCAGAGATAGATGTGGCGCTTGCGCGCGACTATGGCATCGACAAGCTCCTTGAGTTCGGGATAGAGCGTGGGTTCCCCCCCGCATATGGAGACGATCGGCGCCCCGCAGGCCTCCAGGGCCTTCAGGCAGTCGTCGAGGACGACGCGGTCCTTCAGTTTCCCTGTATGCCGCTCCGTGGAACAGCCGAGACACGCAAGGTTACAGGTGTAAAGGGGTTCGAGCATCATGACCATCGGGTAACGTTTGTTGCCCTTGGCCGCGTTGCGCACCTGGTGCTTGATGGAATCCATCGTAATATGGAACGGAAATCTCATGATTCACTTCAATCCTGTCTTGCAGCGCTTCTTCGAGTCCACTACCTCGCGCGTGTCAGACGCCATGCCTCTGGTATATGCCCAGGGCGATCAACGGGAAGTAGATGGCATAATAATGATAGTGCAGGTAAAACACGCGCGGAAAGCCCGTCCCCGTCCAATGGTCTTCATGCCAGGACCCATCGGACTGTTGGGTCTGGAGGAGATAGGCAACGCCGCGCTGGACACTGAGACTGTCGTAGTCGCCCGCGGCCATGAGCGCCATAAGTGCCCAAGCCGTCTGGGAAGCCGTGCTGGGACCCTTTCCCTTCTGGGAGGGGTCGTCGTAGCTGCGCGGCGATTCACCCCAGCCACCGTCGAGATTCTGAATACCGTGAAACCACTTGACGGCGCGTTGAACCGACGGCTGGGTCATGTCTTCGCCTGAGGCCTTCAGTCCGCACATGGCCAGCCACGTGCCGTAGATGTAGTTGACGCCCCAGCGCCCAAACCAGGTGCCGTCCGGCTCTTGCTCTTTCCGCAGGAATTCGATGGCGCGTTGCACCACCGGGTGGTTACGGCCGAATCCCAGGATGGACAGGGTTTCCACGCCGCGCGCAGTGATATCGCTCGTACTGGGGTCAATCATGGCATTGTGGTCCGCGAACGGAATCTGCGTGAGGAAATCCTTATCACAGCCGCGGTCGAAGGCGCCCCAGCCGCCGTCCAGGTTCTGCATGCAGAGCACCCAGTCCAGCGCGCGTTGCATGGCGGCTTTCTTGCGAGTCTCTTGCGCCTCGTCGGGATAACGGAGCCGTTCCAAGGTGCCCAGGACCTCGAAGGTGTCGTCCATGTCCGGGTAGAAGTCATTGGCATACTCGAAGTACCAGCCGCCCGGTTTTCCCGTGGGGTTCTTGACGTGCCAATCGCCGTAGACGCGTACCTCCTTATCGAGCAGCCAGTCGCCTGCCTTCAGCAAAGCCGGGTGATCGCCGCGCAAGCCCGATTCGAGAAGGGCGTGCATCACGTATGAGGTGTCCCACACCGGCGAGAAGCAAGGCTGCAGGCGGATGGTGTCGCCTTCTTCTATTTCCAGGCGCCGCAGCTCGCGAATCTGAGACTGGGTCAGGGGGTCGTCAATCTCGTATCCCAGGCATCGCAGCGCGATGATGGAATTGATGATCGGCGGAAAAATGGCCCCGATGCCGTCGCTCCGCTCGAAATGCTGGAGCATCCAGTCCTTGCATTCGCGCAGGGCCTTCTCGCGGAGGGGTTTCATCCCGGTGTTCTCTGCCGTCTTGAGGGCCGCATCAATCGTCAGGAATACCGATGGCCACACACTTTCCGCCGGGTGCGAAGGCGTGTTTGCATGGAGCATCAGTTCGGGGATCCGGGCATGTTCTGGCACGGAGCACGACGGCTTGTGCGCCCAGATGATCGCGAGCGGAACGACAATGCCTCTGCTCCAGGAGGACATCTCGTACAAATTGATGGGAAGCCAAGATGGCAGGAGAATGATCTCGGGCGGGACGGCCGGACATTTCTCCCATGGGTACTGGCCGAAGATGGCGAAGTAGAGACGCGTGAAACTGTTCGTGGCGTCAAGACCACCAAGCCCAACGATGACTTCGCGGGCCTTGGCCATGTGCGGGGCCTGGATGTCGTCGCCGATCAGTTTGAGTGCAAAGTATGCCTTCGCCGACGCACTGACATCCGCGGGGCCGCCGGGATAGATGGACCATCCACCTTCGGGAAGCGCCTTCTGCCGGATGTAGTTGGCCGCCCTGCGGCAATGCTCCTCGCCTGCCTGGCCGAGGAACAGCATGGTCATGATGTATTCGGACTCGAGGATGGTGTCGCCTTCGAGCTCGGCGCACCAGTGCCCGTCCGCCGCCTGATGGCGCAGGAGATACTTCTGAGTGGCTTCGATCGCGGTGGACACGCCCGCCTGAAGCTCCCGTTCAAATACGAGAAACTCCGATTCCTCTTGATTCGACGTTGTGACGGCCAATGTCTTCTACCCTTCTCGCTTCCGACCGGCTAGCGATTCCTTTGAGTGATTGGTTCGCTCGACTTCTTGCGCGAACATCATCAGCGGGATCGATACTACTACATTCTGGTCCAGAGTCCGTTTCGCCCACAAGGAGGCTCACCGAGGCCCTAGGTTGATTGAACCACAAGTTGTTGCACTTCGCGGGGCATCGAAAAACGCACATTCTCTTTTGCGGCAGAGAGTTCCTCAACTTCAACCGCGCCCTCGCGAGCAAGATGATCGACGACTCGCGCAACGCAGTCCTCCGGAGCGGACGCACCGGCGGTGACACCCACGACTGACGCCCGCTCGAACCACTCCTCCTGAATCTCGGTCTCGTCGTTAATGAGATATGCCGGCACTCCGGCGGCGGCGGCCACTTCACATAGACGCTGCGAGTTCGAACTGTTCTGGGACCCCGTCACCAGAACCACGTCCACCTGGGACGCCAGTTCCTTGACCGCGTTCTGGCGGTTCTGGGTCGCGTAACAGATATCCTCCTTTGGGGGGCTCATCACGGACGGGAACTTGGCGCGCAACGCCGCCACGATCTTCGCGGTGTCGTCGAGGCTCAGCGTCGTCTGCGTCAGGTAGGCCACTTTGCCGGAGTTCTCGACACTCAGACGGGCAACATCCTCCACGGAACTCACGAGGTGCATGGGGGCCTCGCCCATGGTGCCTTCCACCTCCTCATGGCCGGCATGGCCGATAAGGATGAGCGAATACCCCTCCTTGGCGTAGCGAATCACTTCAAGGTGGACCTTGGTGACGAGGGGACAGGTGGCGTCGATCACCTGCAGCTTCCGGGAGCGTGCGTACTGGCGTACTTCCGGGGAGATGCCGTGAGCGCTGAAGATACACACGGCACCCTCTGGAATTTCCTCAATCGCGTTCACGAACACGGCGCCCCGCGCCCGAAGGCGCTTAACGACATGGACATTGTGAACGATCTCATGAAAAACATACACGGGCGGGGGAAGCATACTCAGGACATGCTCCACGATCTCGACAGCGCGCACGACTCCTGCGCAGAATCCACGCGGATTCGCAAGCACCACGCGCTTAATAGCCATGCCCAGAGCCTCCAGTCCTTTTGGCGATATCAAGCCTTGCGTACAGTCAGGTCACACTTGGAGCTGTCTCCAGGCGAACGGCGATTCTCGATGCGACAGCCGCGAGACTCCGGAAGTGACAAGCAGTCCGGGTTCACGACAGTGCCCACTACCGGAATTCCTCATTCCACCAGAGTCACCTACGTGAGTATTGATGAATGGCGCAAGACTACTGCACACCCCTGACGTGTGGCACTTTCGCCTTCTTCAACACAGGTCCCCAGACCCACGTTCGTAGTCTACCCGAGATGAAGTTGCCGTGTCAAGTTCAAGCATTTCAAACGGTTGCGCGAATGACGGCTTAGAGGGCCACAGATTCTCCGGGCACACAAGTTACCCGACACCTCCGCAGCACTTTTTATACTTTTTCCCACTTCCGCAAGGACAGGGGTCGTTGGGACCCACCGCAGGCGTGGTCCGCCTGATGGGGACGGCCTTGGGCTTGGACCGCTCCTCGCCTCCGGTCTCGGCCTTGCGCGCCTCCGATGATTGTCCAGCGAGGTTGAAACGGCTCGTGTCGTACGAGGCAAAACTGCGGTCCTGCTGCTTGTCGGCTCCAATGAGGGTGTAGTCCGCGATTTGAGAAAAGGGGTCATTACCCGCAGTGAGGGTGCCGCGGCGGGCCTCGGCGCTCCGCCGCCGGTGTACCTCGGGGTCGGTGAGGCGGAAGACGATCTGGATGACCGTCTCTTCGATGCTGCTCATCATGTTCTCGAACATCTCGAACCCCTCGTTCTTGTACTCGACTAGGGGGTCCTTTTGTCCGTACGCGCGCAGCCTCACGGCCTCCCGCAGGTAGTCCATGGAGTAGAGGTGGTCAATCCACTTGTCGTCCACGGCTCCCAGAAGCGCCATCTTCTCGATGTCATGTACAGGCTTGCGGGCCAGCCTGGCGAAGTCGATGTGGGAGTCGTCGCCCCCAATCTGCTCGCGATAACTGGCGCGAATTGCCTCCTCGATCCCTCGCTCGTGCTCGCGGTATTTGTTGCGCACCTTCTGGAGGAGTTCCTCGGCTAGAGGTTTGGGTTCAGCCCCTTCCGGCTTGTCAAGTTGAGGGTCAAAACCAAAACAATGCACGAAACGGGCCTTCAGCCCATCCAGATCCCATTCATCTGGAAGGACGGATTCAGGGGCATACTGGTCGACCATTTCGAAGACGCAATTCTCGAACATGCCGTCGATGCGTTCCGACACGTCCTTGTCTTCAAGGACTTCCCGGCGCATCGCATAGATGATCTGGCGCTGCCGGTTGTTGACGTCGTCGTATTTCTTGAGGTGTTTGCGGGCCTCGAAGTTAAACTCCTCGACCTGGCGCTGGGCGCGCTCTATGGAGCGGGACACCATGCGCTGGCCGAGGGGTTCGTCGTCCATATCCTGCTGGCTGCCGGTCCACTCAAGGAGGCGCTTGACCTTGTCGCCGCCGAACAGGCGGGCCACTTCGTCTTCCAGGCTGAGAAAGAAGCGCGTGGTGCCGGGGTCGCCCTGGCGACCGCAACGGCCGCGAAGCTGGTTATCGATGCGGCGAGACTCGTGGCGTTCGGTGCCAATAATGGCGAGTCCGCCCAGCTCGCGCACCCCCTCCCCCAATTTGATGTCGGTCCCGCGGCCAGCCATGTTAGTGGCAATGGTAATGGCGCCGGGCTTGCCGGCGTTGCTGATGATCGCGGCTTCGCGTTCGTGATGCTTGGCGTTCAACACCTGGAACTCCTGGATACCGCGCTCGGCGAGCAGTTGGGCTACCAGCTCGGACTTCTCGATGGAGACCGTGCCCACGAGAATGGGCCGCCCCGACTCGTGGATGTGGCAGATCTCGTCGATAACGTGCCTGAACTTCCCCTGCTCGGTGGCGAACACGAGGTCGGTCTGGTCCTCGCGGATGAGGGGCAGGTTGGTAGGCACTTGCAGGACGTCGAGGTTGTAGATTTCGGCGAATTCGTGGGCCTCGGTGACGGCGGTACCGGTCATGCCCGCAATCTTCTTATATAGCTTGAACAGGTTCTGGTACGTGATGCTGGCAATGGTCTGGGTCTCGAACTGGACCGCGACGCGCTCCTTGGCTTCGAGGGCCTGGTGTAAACCATCGGAGAAGCGGCGCCCTTCCATCATGCGGCCAGTAAACTCGTCAACGATAAGGACCTCGCCGTTGCGGACCACGTACTCGTCGTCGCGCTTGTAGAGGTTGTGGGCGCGGATCGCCTGTTCGATCATGTGAACGATACCCAGCGAGTCATCGGTATAGAGATTCTCGACGCCGAGGAGCTTTTCGGCATACGCCATGCCTTCCTCAGTCATCATGACGTGGCGGTGCTTCTCTTCTACCTCGTAATGTTTGTCACGCTTGAGCTGCCTCACGACATCGTCCACGCGATAATACGTGTCCGTGCTCTTCTCGGGGCGGCCGGAGATGATGAGCGTTGTGCGCGCCTCATCGATGAGGATCGAGTCGATTTCGTCAATGATGGCGTAATTGAGTGAACGCTGGACGCGATGCTCGGGGCGCCGAGCCATGTTGTCGCGCAGGTAATCGAAACCGAACTCGTTGTTCGTGCCGTACGTAATATCCGCGCGGTAGCCCACTTGCCGCTCGGCGTTGCTCATGTCGTGCTGGATGAGCCCGACCGTCAGGCCCAGGAACTCGTAGATGGGGCCCATCCATTCGCGGTCGCGGCGTGCCAAGTAATCGTTCACCGTGATGACGTGGACGCCCTCGCCGGTGAGCGCATTCAGGTAGACCGGCAGCGTGGCGACGAGGGTTTTGCCCTCACCGGTGACCATTTCCGCGATGCAGCCCTGGTGGAGGGCGATGCCGCCGATGACCTGCACGTCGAAGGGCCGCATGCCGGTGACACGCTTCGAGGCCTCGCAGCAGGCGGCAAAAGCCTCCGGGAGCACATCTTCCAGGGTAGCGCCCTGAGCGAGGCGGGCTTTGAAGTCCCCCGTGAGCGCGCGGAGGGCGTCGTTGGGCATGGCCGAATAGGCCGCTTCGTAGGAACGAACCCGCAGCATCAGCGGCAACATCCGCTTGATTTGCCGCTCTTTGCTGGTGCCGAACAGGGATTTTAACAAGTTATTCAGCAAGGATATACAACTCCACGTGATGCGTTGATCAATGTAAACAGGCCCCGTGCGGGTAGAATTTCGTCCGGGACCGCATGTCTTCCAGGCAATTCAATCCTTGATGCTAGCAAACCGGGTGGGGGAACACAAACAACACTTTACACGGATTTGGCGCTTGGGCGGGGGACGTGGTACCTTGGGCCGCGCAGGGATAAGGGTACGGTCTAGGGACAGACACCGTGTTTCGCGCCCCAGAGCTGGCGCGAAAGACGGTGTCAGTCCAGTTCACTGAGGGGATTCTGTGATCGCGGTATACCTGTTGACACTTGCGGTGTCCGGGGGGATTGTCGGCCTGTTTGCGCGGATGTCCCTCAGCCAGATGGGGTATGTGCCGGGGTTTCAGACCGGGGTGCTGATCGCCGTGGGGGCGGCGAGCGCCTATACCGCCGTGCAGCTTGCCTTCATGACCTTGGCGCGTCTGCTTTGGCCGACCCGCACGAATGGTCCGCTCGTTGCGGACGGCGTGTCGCACGCGGCGTGCGTTTTCTTGATGCCTCTCCTTCTCGGCATCAAAGTCCCCTGGCCGCATCCCCTGCTGTACGAGGTGGAGCCGCTGCTCTATTTCGCGGCGTTCGCGGGTGTACACAGTGTGCTGAAACTCTTTTCGCTGTATGCCATTCTGCACAGTTCTCCGGGGCCGAGGCTCTGGAGTCTCGCGTGGATTGCCGCGACGTGCGTCTTTTGCCTGACGGCCTACGTGCCGCTACGCATGTGGCTCGTCCGCCTGGACGCGGCGCGTCCGCACGCCAGCGGCGCCGTGGAATGGCAACAAGCCGGGCACGTGTATGCGCCGGGCCGCGTTCTGCCTGAGGGCGCCCTGTTGGACGTGGACCTGGCGGCCGCGCCGGGCGAGTCTCTCACCCTGCGGTGGGCCAACGCGCCCGAGGTGACCGAGGACGACAGGCTCGAAGGCGCGTACGTCTACGTGAAGATGCGGGGCGATGCCGAGGCGACGCACGAGGCGTGGGTGCCGTTCACGGGGAGCGCGTGGGCCACGATGCGCATTCCTGCGGATGTGGTTCCCACCGGACTACGGACGTGCGAGGTGAGTTGGCTCGTTGAGAAGGAGCCGAAATGGCGCGAGGCGCTAGGCATCCGGCCGGTCTCGGCGACAGGACGCAATGCGCTGATGTCGGGACCGTTCACGCACGCAACCGCGACCGCGGGTGACGCGGCCTCTGCGAGCATGATCCTGATCGTGATGGACGGACTCGGCACGGACCGCGTAAGTTCGCTGGGATACAAGCGCGAAACGACCGCGTCGCTTGATGCATTCGGCAAGGAGGGCATTCTCTTCCCCAACGCATACACGCCCGCGCCGGACGCCGCGGCTGCGGTGATGTCGATTCTCACAGGGGTCAGTCCGCTGCGCCACCAGTATCTTGGCGAGCACCACGGGCCGCTGCCACAAAAGTACCGCACGCTGGCGGAATCCCTCGCGGAAAAGCACGTCGCCACGGCGGCATTCACGGAGGCGGAAGCGCGCGGCGACCTCGTGCATGGTGGCGGCGTCGAGCGCGGATTCGAGTGCTTCGATGCAGGTTACGTGAAGGAGCCGGAAGAGACCGAGACCAGCCATGACGCGGTAGAGATAGAAGCCGAGCCTGCGTTGCGGTCCGCGGCCACGCTGGACCGGGCTCTGCGATGGATCTCGGAGCAGCAGGGTGCGCGATTCTTCGTGTTACTACGGCTCAGCGAGCTCCGGGACAAGACGATGTACCCGGAGTACGGGAGCGATTTCATGCCGCCGGGCGGAAAACCGTCGGCGGCGGATATCTATGATGCGGGGCTGGCCCATCTGGATCGGCGCATCGGCGCGTTTCTGAAGGGCGTCCGTGAAGTGGAAGGCGGCGGGCCGCTTTACGTGGTGGTGACATCGACACACGGCGCCGATTTCGATCCGCCGCCGAAGCTGACGGAGTCCGTGCTGCGCGTTCCGCTCCTGATCGCCGGGCCGGGTGTGCAGCCCCTCATGCGAACGGACCTCGCAGCGTTGGAAGACCTCGGGTCCGCGCTGGCGGAACTGGCGGGCGTGAAGCTGTCCATGGAAGCGCGCGGCAGCGGGCTGTTGACGAAGCCAACCACGGTGGAACCGATCTCGATGGCCGGGGACCCGCTCGTGCTCACGATGCGCAACGACCGTTGGCGGATGTATTGGCCGACGACACGACGACCGTTTGGCGCGGCGGCGAACGTGCAGGTCCCCGCGCCTTCGCTCTATGACCTCGCCAGCCGCATAGAAGGGCAACCCCTCGGCAACGTCGCCGCACGCTACCCGGAGATCATGCAGAGTTGGACCGCCCGCCTCGAACGCTACCTGGAGGTCCAGAGCACGGACTGGGCCGCGGGCGCCGCGGAGTGAAGACAGCGGCGACAGTTACTACGTGCATTATGATCTGATGGTTCTGGAAAGTTGACGGCTTGCATCCCTGCAGGCTACGGGAGGCATCACTATGAACAGGGCACTTCATGCACGAGTTGCCGTGGCGGTCCCATTGCTGTTCCTGGTCAGTTGCCAACACCGCGCGCAGGAACCCCCGGAGAAGATTGTAAGCGAGAAAACCGGTCCCGTTTGCGTGGACGGCATGGCACGCTATCAAGTCGTGGGAGATGTCGTGGATGCTTCGACCGGCGCGCCCATCTCTGGCGCGTGGGTGACCTTCACTGATCTTGGTGGTACTTTTTCGGGCGCAGATCCGGACCGTACTCCCTACCGCCAGGAACCACGGCAGGCTGGGCGCAGCGACGCGGCCGGGCACATCGATCTGACGTTCGAGCGTGGCATTGAGATAGAAATGGCCTTTGACCCGAGGGAAGGCATGAGAAACGTGCCACTGCCCAACGACATCGAACAGTGCTACAACTTGGTAGAGCCAGCATGGCTGAAGCTGGAGGTCACCGTTTGTGTCGATGTCTCCAAGGCGGGGTATCGCACCTGGGCCCGGGTGTACACAGATGAGGACTGCGAATGGGTAGATGGGCGGACGTTGATCAACATCGGAAGGATTGAACTGGAGAGAATTCCGGAGTGAACGGGACTTCACGCGCGTGGAGAACCAGGCGTGATGGGAGGTTTGTGCTGCCGCGCCCGGAGAGCGAGGCCGTACAGAAGAGGGCCGCACGCAGTCTTCGCAGGTGCCGCAGTCCTTTGTCCGTACACGTGCCTTTTCATGAGGTCCAAGAGGAACTCGCGTTTTGTGTGTGAGTCCCGGAGGGACGTGCGAAAGTAGCCCAGGAATTTATTCCTGGGTCAGGGGGACCCTCACCCCCTATTTCCAGTCCCGGAGGGACGGTAGAACTCGCGGCATTACGAAAGAGATCGACTCGATGCACCGTCGCGGAATTCCGGTGATTTGCCTGCGCAAGCCGGTGTTTGTGTCGTCCCTACGGGACTCTATGGAAATAGGGCAATCCAGAACCCAGGATTGAAATCCTGGGCTATTTTCAACTGTCCCTCCGGGACAGTGGAAGATAACGCCGAGGTTGTCCACTGCACTGTATTCGGGCCATTTGGCGGCGCTGCTGAGACACTACGGTTCGTAACTCCTGAAATCTGGAATCATGCGTGTTGAGAGAGTGCGTTGAGTCCAGTGAGTTCACTGATTCCTGTGATGAAGACAGCCCAGCCCTCCCCTCACGCTGGGAGGGGGGAAGGCGGGAACAAATCCCGCCCTACGGGGGAGCGAGCCCTCCCCGCGCCCGGGGAGGGGGGCGAAGGCGTCCCACGCTTCCCATAGGTCGCATAGCTCCCATACTGCCCATGCGGTCTCCCGCTTGCGCGGGAGGTGGTGAGAAGACCATGGGCAAGGATGCCCATGCCACCTCGGGGCCGCTTCCATTTTGGCAAGCCCAATTGAATTGTTGGTTACAGGGCGGGATACTGCGTATGGCGAATCGGGGGAAAAACCGGGAGACGCGTAATGAATAGCGTTGCATCAGGATTGTTAGCAAAGGGTGTGGGAATGTGCCGGTGCACGCGTGGCGCGGTGCTGATCGTCGCATGTCTGTGCCTGTCGGCGTTGGCCTCTGCGGCGCCCGCGGCTTCCGGCGTGCGGGATGCGGTGGATTGGCCCGCCTTCTTGCATGCGGCGGACCCGGTGTGGTCGCGCTTGCCGGAAAATTGGTGGGAGGCCCCCTCCCTCGGTAATGGGATGATGGGGACTTTAATTCGCAAGGTCGATGCGCGGTCCCTGGAGTGGCAAGTGGGGCGCAGCGATGTTGAGGACTACCGGCCGATCAACTACGGCATGGGCCGTCTGCCGATCGGAAGCTTCCTGCTGCGCACGGCGGGTGACCTGCAAGACTGCGATATGCGACTAGACCTCCTGAACGCGGAAGCATCCGGCACGATTCGCACGAGTGCAGGGGCGATCGCGTTTCGCACGCTGGTGCACGCGGATCAGATGGCGATTCTCGTCCTATGGAAAGGCGAAGGCGGCGAGGCGGACAGCGTCCTGCAATGGAGTCCGAAGGAGGCGCTGCATCCGCGTCTGGCTGTGAAACCGGATGAAGAGCGCAAGAAGACGTGGACGCCGAATCCCGCTGGCTATCAATCCGAGGTGGACGGCACGCCAGCTTGGGTGCAGCCGCTGAGCGAAGGGGCCTACGCGACGGCGTGGCGCGAAGGCGCGCAAGACGGATGGCACTCGCTGTTCATCAGCACGCAGTACGCGTGGCCGGTTAAACCTGAGGACGTTGCCAAGCAGGCGGCCGATGCGGTGCGCGCGGCAGCGGAGACCCCCTGGGATGCCTTCGTTTCTACGCATCGCGCAGCGTGGCTCGACCATTACCGGAAGAGTTTCTTCTCGGTATCCGACCCGTACTGGCAGACCTTCTATTGGAACCAGATCTACAAGCTGCGCGCGGCGACGCGGCAGGATGGCGTGATCCTCGGCATTCAAGGCCCCTGGGATCAGCCGACGCCGTGGCCGGGGATTTGGTGGAATCTCAACGTCCAGTTGACCTACTGGCCGATGTACACCTCGAATCATCTTGAACTCGCCGAGCCGCTGCCGAACAGTCTGCGCGAGTATCTTCCGAACCTCATCGCGAATGTGCTGCCCGAATATCGCGAGGATTCAGCAGGGGTCTACCGCTCGACAACCGCGCGGCTCGTGGGCGGCGTGTTTTACCCGAGCTTGGTGGAACGCCCCGGGGATGAGGGCGATCCGGAAGTGGGCGATCTCTTGTGGGCCTGCCACAACGTGTGGTTGCACTACCGCATGAACATGGATGAGCGTTTATTGCGCGACACGCTGTATCCGGTGCTGCGCCGTGCCGTGAATTACCATCGGCATTTTCTGCAGGAGGGCGCCGATGGCCGTTTGCACCTGCCGCGCACGCGTTCGCCGGAATACAAGAGCGGTCCTGACTGCAATTACGACCTGGCCTTGTTGCGTTGGGGCGCGGGTGCGCTTCTACTGTTCACGGACCGATTGGGTGTGGACGATCCGCTCGCGCCGGAATGGCGCCGCATCGTAGAGAATCTTGCGGACTTTCCCGAGGGCGACAACGGGTTCCTGATTGCGCGGGATGTGCCTATGGATTCGAGCCACCGCCACTACTCGCACTTGCTGATGGCGTATCCGCTCTACCAAGTCAATGTGGAGCAGCCCGGCGGGGAGGCGCGCATCCGGCGTTCGCTCGACCACTGGCACAGCTTTCCGGATGCATTGTTTGGCTATTCGTTTACCGGAGGCGCGTCGATTGCGGCTTCCATCGGCGACGGACAGCGCGCGCTGGATTATCTGAATGCGTTCAAACGCTTCATCGAACCCAACACGATGTACCGCGAAGCAGGACCCGTCATCGAGACGCCGCTGTCCGCCGCGCAGTCGATTCACGACATGCTGATTCAGAGTTGGGACGCGCCGGATGGGCCGTTGATCCGTGTGTTTCCCGCCGTGCCCGGTGCGTGGGGCGATGTGGTGTTCCACGAGTGGCGCGCGCAGGGGGCGTTCCTCGTGAGTGCCGCGCGAGTTGGCGGCAAGACCGCGTGGGTGCAGGTAACGAGTCATGCGGGCGAGCCGTGCCGTGTGCGCGCGAGTTTTAGCGGCACGCCACGGCTCGAGGCGCCGGACGGCGTGACCATCGAACCCTTGGGCGAGGACCGGTATGCCCTCGGCTTGCGAAAGGGCGAGACGGCGCTGTTGGTTGACCCCTTGTGGAAAGGCGAGCCGGCTGCGGCGCCTGTGATCGGATCGGTGCCGGCGGAGCCAGTATTCGGGCTGAGATGAAGGGCGATGACGCTCTGGTACTGCCTCGCTCTCCGAGCGCGGCAGCACAGGGCTTTCCTCAGCATTGAAGCCGAACGTAGTCCAAGGTCTATTGACACCTCCCTCTTGTGCTGCGTCTTCGTAGCGTCAAGCTTCTCTTGCTAACGTAGATTTGAGCTGCCGCGCTCGGAGAGCGAGGCAGTACTGAAGAGGGAACTCGGCAGCGGCGGGTACAAGGCAACTGCTCCGGGGTGAATGTCCACTGAAAGAAGCGGGTGTGGATAGCCCTCTGGTCAATCCACACCCGCCAATGTCGTCATCAAAATGATCCGGCCCCTACTTGGCCTTGCTCTTGGCCTTGGCTTTGGCCTTTGCCTTCCGTTTCGCCTTGGGCTTGGCAGGCTTCTTGTCGGGCACGTCGGTCACCTTCGCGTAGAAGTGCTTGCTGGCCTCCAGGATGTTACCGAGATTGCGCTTGACCTCGTCGGTAAGGTCAACTCCCGCCTTCGACACCTGGTCCAGGAATGATTCCCAATCCTTATGGTCCCACTTGCCTTTCTGCTTCGTAACGAACGCGCCAGCCATGTCCAAGAGTTGCTGCATCGGATGCTTCGAAGTCGCCATGATCATTTCTCCTTCGCCCGGAATGAACACTACACCGGCTGGAAGCCGGGGTCTCCCCCGAAGTTCAGTTCTCTAGTACTTGAGGATACAAGAAGTGATGCGGAAAAGCAACGGGGTCTCGCAGCGCGCTCCTATTCGCGCTTGCAGTATGATGGCGTACAGGGCTGTGAAGGACAGACCGGGGAGGCAGCGTAGTATGCGGACGATGTGGCGGCGCATTCGCGCGGGGTGGAACCGGGACGACACCGTGTTGATGGTGAGCAACCACCTTGCGCTGGCTCTGCTCATCGGCAACTGCTGGTGGAAGTCCGTACTGGTTTGTTGCTTCGCAACATCCGGGGCGCTGGCCGTGCAAATCGTTCGCGCCTCGAGGGTAGGAGGAACCTTGCGAGACGCGTTGGTGTTTGGCGGAATGATCGCCATTGCGTGGCCCTTCGGGGAGGGGTTGTTCACCATGGCCCTCGGCTGGTGGGGTGAATACCTGGCCCCGGGTCCTGTCATCTGGAAAACGCCGTTGTACTGCGTGTTGGTCGGCTGGGTTTCCTCAACGCATTTGTACTACGTCGGGTGCCGTTTCCGGGATTTTGGGTACGGACGTGCGGCTGCCGCCGCCCTGGTAGCGGTGAGCGCCTTCGGGATGGGATTGCTGGGCGAGAATCTCTTCGTGTGGTCGGGCATGTGGCGCTACGAGGCTTCGGGACAGGATTGGTGGGATATCCCCGCGTTCCTGCCTGTGGCTTACGCCATGGGCTATGGGGTTGTGCCCTGTTTCTCGCAAAGACCAGTTCTGCGAAGCGTCATCGCGTGCGGGCTGGCGCTATTCGTCTCCTGCGCCGGACTCGGCACGCTCACCGGCTTCTTCCCCCGGTGAAGGATCGCCCCCGGGAGCAATGGCGGCGGGCAGCCTCTCCCCCGTTGAACGCAATTCCAACTGGACAAGCTCAGGGCTTGCATGTCCGACCGTGACGGTCAATCCTGCCACCCTCGTCCCGACGCCGGGCATGAGACCCGCCGCGGGCACAATGTCTCCCTTCTTGGCAAGCAGGCCCGGCACCGGAAACAGGGCATCCAATGAAATCGGACGCCCGCTCGTCAATGTGAGCAGGCCCCCTTCGGGCGTCCACACTTCGACAGTGGTTGTGCGGTGCCTGGGACGCTCCGCAGTAAGGGGCAAGATAGAAACCACGGGGACCTGCAGGCTGAACAGGGTCTCGTCTTTGACGGACGCGGAGAGGCGTAACGGCGCGCCGTGGTAGGTCTGGTAATCAGGAAGTACGCCGACCACCTCCCCTGTCTTCGCATGGAGTTCTTGCGCCTGGGTCTGGAAGGCACGCACAATCTGGCCCGCCTCATGCCAGCGGCGCACCGAGGTCCATTGCATGGCGAACATCACGATCACGATGCTGGTCGTGATACCGATCATGGAGACGCGCCACTTCGGGTGCTGCATGATTCGGAAGAACAACCCCACCAGACCAAGTACAAACAGAGCGTTCGGGAGCAGGAGTTGTCCCCCGCCAACAAGCGATACCGGGTCCACGGGCCGATTCCCCGGAGCAAGTCGCAGGACGAGCATGGAGAGCAGCGCAAAAAGGACCACGGGGCGCCGCGCCTTGCGGTAGATGAGAAACAAAAGGAAGGCGACCGCCGCGGCGGCGAGCCAGCCCAGCCAAGGGTGGGCCCGAAAGTTCGCAGCCGTTTCCGGCAGGAAGCCGAGCGGATAGAAAAGAAAATAGAGCGGCACGAACATGTCGGTAAGGCGGTAGGGGCCGTTGTAGAGGACCGGCCAGTTCGCAATGGTCGAGGCCACTCCAGCCAGAAGGATGAGACCCAATCGGGACATGCTGTGCTTTCCGGTCGGAACCGCCAGAACTTCGTAGAAGGCTAAAACCAGCCAGAGGTAGGCATTCTCGGGGAAGGCCACCATTGCCAGAGCCAGAAGGATAAGGAAGACAAGCAGTTTCCAGCTTTTCGAGTCTTTCACCAGCCATGCGTAGGCGGTCAGCGCGAGGAGGCCGCAAAGACAGGGCAAGATATCCAGCGCCCCACAGATGTTGAGGATCGCTTCCGTGTGAACAGGGTTTGCCATGAACATGCAGGCGGCCAGCGTGCCGAACCACCATAGGCCGCGAAGCGTCAAGTTGGTGAAGTGGTAAATGCAGAGCATGCAGGCATATAGGAGCAACATGTTTGCGAGATGGTAACCGGGAAGCCACGTGCCGAAGAGGGCTAACTCAATACGAAACGCGGCGCCCGCCAGAACTGGATAGCCCTCCGCCGCATTGGCCAATACCTCGAAATCCCTTCCCATGGGATAGGTAAATAGGCCCCAAGTGTATACAGCTAAAAGATATACGAGCATGGAGATGGCGTCGTAGGCGTCGCTGTAGCGAAGGCGAAGCGCCATCAATGCAGGAGGTTTCTTGTTTGGGTCACGCATATTGGCCAAGTCTAAGGGGTAAGTGGGAGGAATATCAAGGTATACAGTCTGTCAAACAAGGCGAATAAACCATTCGGGCTTGGCGGGAATCTCAGTTTCATCTGTCCTGACGCCCTCCTATATCGAAACGGGCGCTGCCTGCGCGGGGAGGAATTGAGGGGCGCCTGCCTGAGGTTTCCTAGTCGGCCCAGGTGAGTGAGGCGTTTCCCCAGAACGGGTGGAGTGAGGGTCTTATGCTGCGTTCCGTATCCCTGTTGTTTGTGTGTGCTGCGAGTGGCTTCTTCCAGACCAGCGGCGAGACGGCGGCCGGAGCCGAGTTGCCCACCGTGATGCGTAACTTCCGGCTCGAAGATCAAAACGGCGAGTCGCATGAGTTCTATCGATACCGGCAGTCAAAGGCGGTAGTGCTGTTTTTTGCCGGGAACGGGTGCCCTATTGTACGCAAGAGCATCGCGAACCTGAAGGCGCTTCGCGATGAATACAGCGAGAAAGGCGTAACCTTCCTTTTCATCAACTCGAATCCAGAAGACGACCGTGAGAGTGTGTTGAAGGAGTGCGAGGAGTATCAGATCGATTTACCCGTTTTGCTCGATGAGGCCCAGCTTGTTGCGCGCACACTGAAGGTGGACCGGACGGCGACGGTCTTTGTCGCGGTGCCGAAGGACTGGCGCATCGTGTATCGGGGTGCCGTGGATGACCGGCTGGATTACGGCGCGCAAAAACCTGAGGCATCGCATGCCTGGCTGAAGGATGCGCTGGAGGCCGTGCTGGCCGACCGGGCGGTGGCGATGCCACTGACAGAACCCAAAGGATGTCTTATCGATTTCCAG
Source organism: Candidatus Hydrogenedentota bacterium (assembly GCA_020847495.1). Classification (GTDB taxonomy): domain Bacteria; phylum Hydrogenedentota; class Hydrogenedentia; order Hydrogenedentales; family SLHB01; genus JAHDWY01. The sequence continues at coordinate 24,063 of JADLCA010000251.1, forward strand.
CCCGAACCCAAGAAGCTCTCGTATTCACGGCATATCGGGCCCATGCTGAGGGAGAAGTGCGCGGGCTGCCATTCAGAGGGAAACATTGGTCCGTTCCCATTGGACTGCTACGAGGAAGTGGCGGGCCGCTCACGCATGGTGCGCGAGGTGATCATGACAAAGCGCATGCCGCCCTGGCATGCCAGCGAAGGGGCGGCGGTATTCAGGAACGACGCTTCGCTCGACCTCGATGAGGTGCGCAGGCTCGTCGCATGGATCGATCAGGGCGCGCCCCGCGGAAAAGGCAAGGATCCCCTTGAAGGCGTGAAGCCTGCAACCTCGGCATGGCCCTTGGGGGAGCCGGATATCGTGATATCCATGCCCGGGCCAGTCCACGTGCCTGCGGACGGGGTGGTCGAGTATCAGTATATCCGCGTGCCCTACACGGGGACGGAAGATGTCTGGCTGCGGGCGGCCGATGTGCTGCCAGGCGACCGTTCCGTCATGCATCACGCGCTGGTCTTCTTGCGCTATCCCGAGCACCTGCGGGACCGCCAGCCCGAGTATGAGGGAGGTCTGGACGGCTTCTTTGCGGGTTACGTTCCGGGGATGCGGCCAGCCGAGTTTCCGGAGGGAACGGCGAAGTTCGTGCCGGCAGGCTCGGAGTTCGTGTTTCAATTGCATTATAGCCCCACCGGCAAACCTGCGGACGACCTGACCCGGCTGGGCTTGTATCTACACAAGGGAGAGCCCAAACGCACGCTGTACACCCGGGCAGCGACAGAAACGGACTTCGCGATACCTCCGCATGACCCGGCCTATGCCGCGAAAGCGGCATTCACGATCAACAAGGACACCGTGCTGTACTCCATGTCTCCGCACATGCATTTCCGCGGGAAGAAGTTCAGGTACACCGCGGCGTATCCTGACGGGTCCAGCGAAATCCTCCTGGACGTGCCTCACTACGATTTCAATTGGCAGACCATGTACGAGCTCGAGAAGCCCAAGCTGCTGCCCGCAGGCACTCGCATCCTGTGCGATGGCGCTTTTGACAATTCCGCATCGAATCCAATGAACCCGGATTCCGGGAGCTGGGTGTACTTCGGGGAGCAGACTTTCGAGGAGATGTTCATCGGCTATCTGCGGTATGCCTACGCGGAGGAAGGCGATCCCTTTGACGACCCCAATGGGCCGGGTGAATCCCGCGGTATTCTCGCTGGATTAGGGCAGCCTATCACTGCGGAAAGCCTTCCCGGGACAGCCTGGCGTGCGGGACGTTTCAAGCTTCGTTTCAAGCGGGACGGCGTGCTCCACGTGGGCCGCGCCACTACGGGAACCTGGGCGATCGAGGGGGCGCAATTGCGGCTGCTTGTAGCCGGGGAGACGCACGTGTTGCGCGTCGAAGGCGACCGTCTGGTGAGTAAAGACGGGCCGCTGGCGCTTCTTGAGCGCAGGCCGGCGAATTGACAGCAGGCATACTGCGGACTCTTTGGTGAGCGGGCCCTATTGCCTGGCGGCCGTGACCCGGGCTTCCACCACGTGCCAGGGAATCTTCCAGGCCAGAGGTTTTCCTTGTTTGCCGTCGAAGGTGTCCTTCAGCATCTTTGCGACCATGCGCGCAGCCGCCTGGAAGTCCGTCTTCACATGGATGAATTCCAGGGGGCAAGTGTTTGCCACGCCCTCGTCGATCTCGGCAAGTTCCATAGCCGACAGCCGTTTTCGCATCCCCTCCGGTGCGTGCGTCCAGACAAGTCCGAGCAAGTCTCTGTTTTCCACAAGCATGGCACTGAATGACAGAGCGCGCAGCGCCTCAAAACACTCCCGCATGCCTGCGGCGTTTGGGGTCACCCGGATGATCGAGCCGCGCCGGAAACGAATCTGCCTGGAATGATGCGCAAACTCAAATCCGATGCGGGTTCGCTCCCGGCCGAGGTTCCGCGACTTATACTGGAGCAAGGCAATGCGCCGGTGCCCTTGATCAAAGAAGCGGCCACACAGATCCCGCGTGATGCCGAGATTGTCGAGATAGATATTGCTGAGTTGGAGGTCCTCGTATGAGTTCCCAAGGATGACCACCGGCAATTTCTGATGCGAGTATTCCAACTGGGCGGCCGGGGTCAGTGAGATAAGGACATAGCCGTCCACCGGGCTCTCAACGGCTACCTTTTCCGCAGTCGGAGATACCGGCATCCGGACTGTCGCGAGCCCCCGGCGCTCGAGCGCGTCCGTGACGAGAGAGACAATGCGCTCTTGGACGTGGACCTGGAACTCGGGCACCCACTCATACA
>JADLCA010000252.1 GCA_020847495.1 Candidatus Hydrogenedentota bacterium
AAAGATCGTGGTCACGGGGACGGCGAGTGTGCTGCGGCCCGTTCCTCCCATACCTCCCATTCTTCTCCGCCGCGGCTGCTCCCGCCCCGCGGCGATTACCGCACACTGCTCACCTACCAGAAATCCGAAGTGGTCTATCTGCTCACCTACCGCTTCTGCCAACGCTTCCTCGCCAAAGGCGACCGCACGGTCGACCAGATGGTGCAAGCGGCCCGTTCCGGCAAGCAGAACATTGTAGAGGGCAACAAGGCCGGAGCCACATCCAAAGAAACAGAGATCAAACTAACCAACGTCGCGCGGGCCAGCCTCGAAGAGCTATTGGAAGACTACCGCGACTATCTCCGGGCGCGCGGTCACGCGATTTGGGAAAAGGACTCCAGAGAAGCCCTCTATGTCAGAGAACTCGGCAAACGATCCCCTGCTTCCTTTGAGACCTTCCGTTCGCTTGTCGAATCCCGCCCCGCCGGCGTCGTAGCCAATATCGCAATCTGCCTCATTCATCAGACCAACTACCTGCTGGACCAGCAACTTCTGCGTCTGGAAAGGGATTTTCTCAAAGAGGGAGGTATTCGCGAGCGCATGACTCGTGCCCGAGTGAACGCGCGAGATGAGCAATTGCGGAGATGGCCGTGAGAGCAGGGGACAACGAGTAGTAATGCGCGGCGTCTGTTCCCATCACTTACGGCGCCGTTTTGGGGGAGTGAGATGCGTTACGTAATCGCGGACAAGGTGTTGGCCTGTCCACACTGTGGGGGCGACGACTTCACGGAAGGTTTTGCGCAACTCACTACGGCGACAAGAAGCGTGTTAGGCTTTGAAACCGCCGATTCTGAAGCTAGGATTCTCATTTGTGGTCAGTGCGGTCAAATCGAATGGTTCGTTTCGATCGAATATGACCCGGAAGATGACATGAGTGAGCAGATCGAATGCCCAGCTTGCGGAGGTATCGTGCCCGCAGGAACCGACACCTGTCCGACCTGCGGTTGGACGTACAAGGCATAGAATCCAGTTCTTTCTTAACTTTGACCCCAGGCGGTTTGCGGAATCGGACTGCGCCGTGCCAGACTCTACATACAACGCAGGCACACTCAAACATGCTTACCCCGAAACCCTATCTCCGGGAAGTGTCGCTCCGCGACGGTTCAGGGATCGACTTCGACGAATACCCCTTCAACATTCCGTCCGTGCGCTTAATGAACACGGTGCAATTCCATCCCGATGTGACCTTTTTGGCTGGCGAGAACGGCAGCGGCAAATCGACTGTGCTCGAAGGCATCGCGTTGGCCTTGGGCTATGGGCCTGAAGGCGGGACCGTCAATGTACAGTTCCAGACCGCCGAATCGGTGTCCTCTTTGCACCGAGCACTGCGGTTGGGCCGCAGTTTCAAGAAGCCCAAGGACGGGTACTTCTTGCGGGCGGAGAGCTTCTTCAATGTGGCGACCTACATGGACGAAGTAGGCTATCTCGGCGGGTACGGCGACCGCTCGCTCCATGCGCGCTCGCATGGAGAGGCGTTCATGGCGTTGCTTACCCACAAACTCCGCGGGAAGGGACTGTACCTGCTCGACGAACCGGAAGCGGCCTTGTCGCCAAACCGCCAATTGGCCGCCCTCGCGGCGATTCACCGCCTCGTGCAAGATGACTCGCAATTCATCATCGCCACGCACTCGCCGATCCTGCTCGCTTATCCGAACGCGCGGATTCTGAGGCTGGATGATTCCGGGATTTCGGAAGTGCAATACGAGAGCACCGAGCACTACGCGGTAACGCGGGACTTCCTCAACAACTACCCGCGCAGGCTCGAGCAGCTTCTATTGGACGAGTAAAGACCTTCGCGTATCGGCGCCCTTCAATCTTGCGCGCCTTCACTTCTGCGGCAGGCGCTTCACTTCCATGACGTCTTTGCGGATGACTTCGCCGGGATAGGAAAACGTGCTGGGCCAGAACTTCCGGCCGGGATAGATCGCGGTGTTGATCCCGGTGTGCACGTCATCGCCGAAGATGGCGCCGAACTTCCGGCGGCCGCTGTCGATCATCTCGCCTTTCACCTGCGACCCGATGGTCGCCCCATCGTGCCGGAAGTTCGCGGTGATCGTGCCCGCACCGAGGTTGCTGTGCTCCCCGACGACGCTGTCCCCCACGTAGCTCAAGTGCGGGACCGCCGCGCGGTCGAACAGGATGGAGTTCTTGATCTCGACCGCGTGCCCGACCTTGGCGCCATCGCCGATCGTGGTGCAGGGCCGTATCCATGCGTTGGGACCCACCGTCGCGTTGGGACCAATGTAGGCGGGTCCGTCGATAACGACGCCGGACCGAACCACCGCGCCGGGTGCGACATACACGCGCCCGTTCAGGTGCGCTGCCGGGCTTACCTCGCCTTCGATGCGGTGCTCCAGGAAGTGCTCGAGCATGTACTCATTGGCATCCAGCAAGTGCCAGGGATAGCCGATGGGCAGCCAATAACCGGCCATTTCGATCACGCGGAATCCGCCGCGCTGGGCCAGCGTTTGCACCGCGCTGGTGATCTCGATCTCGCCGCGCTCCGATGGGGGGGTCTTGGCAAGCACGTCGAAGACAGCGGGGCCAAACTTGTAGGCGCCCACATTCGCGAGGTGGGAGAATACCTCGACCGGTTTCTCAACGATTCGCACGGCGCATCCCGCTTTGTCCACTTCGTAGATGCCGTAGAGTCGTGGGTCGGGAACCTGCTTGGCCAGCGCGCCTTGTTCGGCCGCGGCGAGCCGTTGAAGATCCTGGGGATCGTAAAGGTCGTCGCCATTCATGGCTATGAAGGGGCCGCGCACGAGATCCTTGCACTGCAGGATGGCGTGCCCTGTGCCGAGCTGTTCCCGCTGATCCACATAGCGGAGGGATATCCCCTCATACGCGTTTCCGAAGCGCTCGGTGATCTGTTCCCTCAGGTAGCTGACAATCAGGATAGCTTCGTCCACCAGCCCCCGCAATGAGGAGAGCTGGTGCTCGAGGATGGGACGGTTCGCGATCTTCAACAGCGGTTTTGGACGTGTCAACGTGAGCGGATAGGTCCGTGTTGATTTGCCCGCCGCCATAATGACTGCCTGCATGCCTGGGGTCTCCTTCCAAGAGCGGATGGTACCCCACAGCGCATGATGCGGGCAAACGGTCTCAGAGTCCGAAGAGGGCCTTTGCGTTGCCCTGGCCGATGGCTTCGCGCTGATCGGCAGTCAGGTCGGCGCACCGCAGCTTGTCCGCATTGGCGCGCGGATGAAACAAAGGCGCGCATGTCCCAAATAGAATACGGTCCACGCCGAAGTGTGAGATCGCGAATTCGAGATCTCCAAGCCGTTCGTAGTTCGAGGTGTCAAAATAGAAGGTCTTGGGCAGGGGCTGCCGTAGCAGATCGGGCTGGCCGAATTTCAGTCCCAACGCAACAAGCCTTAGAGCCGGATGCTCCCGGCCGAAGGCGCCGATGCTCTCGATGGAGACTTCCGGCACAATGGTCCTGCCGAACTGGCGGCGGGCGTCCTCGAGTCCCACCTGCACGAACACGGGGATTTGCGCCTCGCTGCAGCGCGCGCCCAGTTCTGCGGACTCGGGGTCTTCGAGGTTGTACTGATGATAGTTGGGATACAGCACCACGCCGCGCATGCCGTGCGACTGGATGCACCGCGTCAGATCATCCTGCCATCCCGCGAACTCGGGCCGCACAACTGCCAATGGGACGAGGCGGTCCCGATGCGGCGCTATCGCGGCCACGAGCGAGTCGTTACCATCTTGCGGGTTGAGGAAGTGGATCGCATCCATCGAAGATACGCACGCGCAGGAGATCCCCAGCGAGTCCATGTTTCTAAGCAAATCGTCCACAGTACCCACAGGCCGGTACGGCCAATGTCCGATGCGCGCGTTGATGTCAAACATGGAGCCACCGCCGTACGTTTTCGCCGAGTATCATGGATTGATGTTCCTTCGACAGGCCCGCGGACAATACCTTGCTCATCTGAACGGCAAAACTCCTCCCCGGCACGTCGGAACCGAAGAATAAACGATCCGGCGGCAGGTGTTTCAGGAGGCACGCGACAATGCCATCTTCCGGCTCACCGCCGGAGGTGTCCAGGCAGAGATTCGGAACCGATCGCACCACGCGGGCCGTCTCTTCCCAGCGGCCGGCGTAATGTGCCATCCAGCCTTTGAGCCGGGGATGCCGCGCGGCGAGGTTGGCCACGTGCCGGTAGGTTGACTCCTTGGTCATGTTGCCGGTGGCCTTCATCCACGCGTGGGCCATGACCGGCACATCCAGCGCGATAGCGCGCTCGACGATTGGGGTGAGGCGCGTATCGTCCGCGAACTGGCTGATCCACAGTTTCACTGCCCGGCTCGGGCCGGACGCAATCTCACTCTCGATGAGCCGCATGGAGGCATCCAGGTGGTCGGCGCTGACGTACGTGAAGCCGATGAAGCGGTCCGGGTGCTTCTCGCAGGCCGCCCGCACATCGGCCGCGGCCTCTTCCAGTTGGATTGCGCTCGGAAACTCGACCCACTGCCGGCCCAGCGAGCAGATGCACATCTTGTCGACACCGCTCCGGTCAGCCGCGCGCAGTATCTCGGAAAGGTGCTCATCGTCAGCGCTTAGAATATGGACGTGACAATCGATAATCATGGCTTTGCCGCTTCCTCCTCCACCTCCTCCAGGAAGTAATTGTACGTACGGGCGCCCACATCCTCAATAATCTCCCAGGCATCGTTCGGGTCCACCGCGGCAATGAGCCGTTCCCGGACGATCGGGTCCCGGACCATGCTGGCCAGGCCGGACATGACATCGAGGTGCCGCTGCTCGTGGTCGGAGGGCGTGGCGATCATCATGATGAGCCGGACCGGCTGACCATCAGGACTGTCAAAGGGGATCCCATGGCGCGAGATCCCCAGCACTCCCTGCACGCCATCCGTGATATCCAGGCGCCCGTGGGGGATGGCGGCTCCGTATCCCATGGCGGTCGACTGCGATTTCTCCCGTTCCTCGATCGTAGCATACAACTCGGCGGCTTCCTGCCGGTCCAGCCGGTGGGCCACAGCGAAAAAGTCCGCCAGTTTCCGAAGTGCCTCCCACTTGTCCTCGGCCTCCAGGCCCGTGAGGATGTACTCTTCCTGCAGGAATTCCATGAGGCGGGGCCGGTCGAGCCCTGCCTCCTTGGCCCGGTGCAGAGCCAAGCGCGTGAAGAAAGGTCCCACGATCTCGTTGATAGTAACCGCCGCCACGACAAGCGAACCGACACGAGAGGAAATCTCGAATGGTATACTCGGGTCGCCTTCCAGCAGCACCAGCAGGCCCAGTACCACGCCTGCCTGCGGTACCAAAGCGAATGGAATACTCCCGGCAATGCGCGGAGAACAGCGCGAGATTCGGGCGCCCATATACGCGCCCATGACTTTGCCGAGGATACGAGCGGCGACGTACACCGCACACAGAGTCCCCGCGGAGAGGAGTGTATCGAGATGGACCGACATCCCCGCGAGCGTGAAGAAACCTGTGTAGAGCACGGGCTCGATGGGTTCCAGCGTGCGGAACAACCGTTCCGATTCCCTGGAGGTGTTGCCCAGGCACATGCCAAAGACGAGGCACGCGATCAATGGGCTCAGGTGAAGCATCGCGGCAAGCCCGGCGCACAAAATGATGGCAATGACGACCGTGCTGAATTTGTGCATCGAGGGAACATGCACAAGGCGTTCGACGATCAAGCCGATCACCAGTCCAACCCCCAAAGACCCCACGAATTGCAGGGCCGTGGCCAATGCCGCTTTGCCAAGACCCGCATCTCCAGCCGCGGGACCGTAGGAGTTTGAGACGAGCGTCTGCGTGAATGCGAAGACCGTGATACACAGCGCCGCATCGAGCGCAACAACGCTTAATAAAGTCTTCACAAAGGGCCCTTTGGCTCTCATCTCGCGAATGATCGCCAGCGAGGTCGCCGGGGCCGTCGACACGGCCAAGGCGGCGAGAAGCACCGCGGAAGCCCAGTCTGAGCCAAACGCGTGCGCCAGAAACCCCACACAGCACATGGCCATCGCAGATTCGAGGATGGCGATACTCAAAATCCTCTTCAGCGCGGAACGTATCCGCCGGTAGGAGAACTGATGTCCCACGGCTACGGCGATCAGAGAGGTGGCGAACGTGGACAAGGTCTCCAACTGACGTGGGATGTCGAGTCCACGAAAGACCGTGAGCCCGAGCAACGCGCCAACTAAGATGTTGCCGGTAATACCCGGCACACGGAGTCTTCGAGCAAGCCACCCGCCCGCCAGGCCCGCAAGGACCACGACCGACAACGTCAAGAGCGGATCGAGCCGCAATGCGGAGAGATCTGCTATTACGTCCGGAAGCGTCATGCGGTTGAACTCCATGCCTGCGGCCCGGTGTCTTGCCAAGACGCACTTGGTGCGACGCGATTCTACGGGTCAGGGCTCGATACTGCAACGCGCGCATGGATACCGATCTTGGACTTGCGTACGTGTACTGACAGGACGGAAGGGCTTGCAGCCCTGTTGGCTCTTCATGAGGTTGGCGCTGTTCACCTGTCCGCCAAGAGGGCGGGAACAAATTCCGCCCTACTCAATGCGCTGCCTCGTTCGGTCTTCATGGCCGGAGCCTACCGTGGGTGGGGCGCTGCTACTCGGGCCCACCGGGCCCGCAAACTCAAGGAATAAGTGCTCGAAATGGACTCGCGCGGTTGAATGGGACGCGGCCACGTACTAATATGACGGCCCACGGGGAGCGTAATCGTTCGTCTTGAACCTGCTATCTCCGATAGAACTATCGGCCGCAGGCTGGGGGATTCCATTTCACTCTGCTGATACCGGCGATTGTCGGAGTTGTGGTTCAAGACGGGGAGCGCCGGCGGGCGCGCCGTTGACAATGCCCGGTAGCAGGGCCATGATTGTCGGGAATTGCGCGCGGTAGTCGCGAGCGATCCAGGTGGGAAGTTTCGGGCGCCAGCAGAGGGAAACGTTCTTAGAAGGGCTCAGTAGAGCAGTATTTCGACTGAGCACGCCACAACTACAGACAATAGTCAGGATGAGATTCTCATGAAACCTACCCGCAATCAACTACTGTTCCCGTTTCTCATGGTCGCCTCCTTGTTCTTCATCTGGGGGTTTTGCCATGCCATGCTGGACGTGCTCAACAAGCACTTTCAGAACATCCTGGAGGTGAGCAAGACCCAGTCCGGGTTCATCCAGACCTCTGTGTTCGGGGCCTACTTTCTCATGGCGCTGCCTTCGGCACTCCTGATTCGCCGCATTGGCTATCAGCGGGGTATCCTGCTGGGCTTGGTGGTGCTGGCCATTGGCGCGTTCCTGTTCATCCCGGCCGGCTTGGTGTTCAAGACCTTCTGGGCTTTCCTGCTGGCATTGTTCGTGCTTTCCACGGGCCTGGCATGCATCGAAACCGCGGCCAACCCTTACGTTACCGTGCTCGGGCCCAAGGATGGCGCAGCGGGACGCCTTTCCACGGCGCAGGCATTCAACTCCGTCGCCTACATCATCGCGCCGACGGTGGGCGGCATGTTCATCTTTGGCCAGCAACAAGAAGCCGGCGCGCCCGCGGAGTTCCACTCCCTGATCATTCCTTACGTCGTTCTGGGATGCGTGGTGCTGCTCGTGTTTGCCATCTTCTCTTTGATCAAGTTGCCGGATATCGATGGCGGCGGCGAAGCGGATGATGCTGACGACGCCTCCGTTCACAAGGCCCCTCTTTTCCGCCAGCCCCACTTCACGTTTGGTATCGTCACGCAGTTTCTCTATATCGCCGCGCAGGTGGGCGTGAACGCCTTTGCCGTGAACTACATCCTCGAAAACGCCATCACCACCGCTGCCTCGGGAGAGACGGTCACCTCGCCGCTCTTCGCGTGGTACGGCTCCATCACCGGCGCGGCGCGGCCCGAAGCCACGGCCGCCTATGTGATCACCATCGCCATGGTCCTCTATGCGGTCGGGCGCTTCTCCGGCGCTCCGATCACGCGAATTATCAAACCGAACCTGCTGCTTTCGCTCTATGGCGTCATTAATTCGGTCATCATTTTGCTGGTAATGGCCAACATCAAGCACATCTCATGGATGATCCTGCCGTTCTGCTGGCTGTTCATGTCCATCATGTTCCCGTTTATATTTGCGATGAGTCTGCGCAACCTGGGAGAGAAGACGAAGATTGCCGCATCGTTTCAGATCATGTCCATTGTCGGCGGCGCCATTGCCCCGCCGTTCATGGGCTTTCTCGCGGACCAATATCACAGCATGGCCATCTGCTTCATTCTGCCGTTGATTGGTTTCGTTGCTCCCGCGATCTACGGCCTGGCCTATCCGGGTCTGCTGGAGAAATCCGGGCGTGCGGCGTGACCCGAAGACCGGGAACGGGGCACAGATACCTTTGATTCCTGAGTATCCATCCGGCGCAAATCGGTCTCGGTCCGGCCGGGAAGATTGAGGCTTGGCGGTTGTCATCACCGCGTGAACGCGGTAAGGGAGAGTGCGCATGGCAGAGGATGCCGAAACAGTGCAAAATGAGCCGGCTGGCGGCGAGTTCGAGCGGGAGCCGGTTCCGGAGAATCAGACCAAGGGCTGGCGCAGCTTCATCGGCATGTATGCGGGGGAGCATGCCGCTGGCACCGAGTTTATGATCGGCCCGCTTTTCGTCGCTCACGGCGTGAGCGCGTTTGATGTGCTGGTTGGGCTGCTGGTGGGTAATCTGCTTGCCGTCTTGAGCTGGACCTTTCTCTGCGCGCCCATTGCAGTGAAGAAGCGGCTGACTCTCTATTTCCAATTGGAGAAGATCTGCGGCGTGCGCCTGGTGGAGTTGTACAACCTCGCCAACGGCGTGCTGTTCTGCTTCCTGGCCGGCGCGATGATCGCGGTGTCCGCCACGGCGGTCGGTATCCCCTTCAACATGCCGATGCCGGGACTGAACGACATGTACCCCAATAGCGTGGGGTGGATCCTGGCCGTGTTCGCCGTGGGCGCCGTCATCTCCATCGTTGCAGCATACGGTTACGATACGGTGGCTCACATCGCCAATATCGCGGCTCCCTGGATGGTTCTCGTGTTTCTGGCGTGCGGCGTGGCGGCCCTGCCGGAACTGGGCATCCATTCTCTCGGCGATTTCTATGCCATCGCCCAAGAGAAGGTGTGGACCGGCGTTCCGGTCGAGGGGCAGTCCCAGTTCACGTTTCTCCATGTCATGTTCTTCGCATGGTTCTGCAACTTAGCCATGCACATTGGTATGTCCGACCTCAGCATATTCCGGTTCGCCAAGAAGGCGCGCATGGGCCTGGCCTCCGCCGCCGGTATGTACCTCGGGCACTACATGGCTTGGATCGCGGCGGGGTTGCTCTACGCAATCCAGCTCAACGCGGATCCCACCGATACGGCCGTCGCACCCGGTCCCATGGCGTGGAAGATAGCCGGTGCTACAGGAATCATCTGTGTGATTATTGCGGGGTGGACTACTGCGAACCCGACCATCTACCGCGCGGGGCTGGCGTTTCAAGGGATACGCCCAAAGTGGTCACGCTTCAAGGTGACCATGGCTGCAGGCCTGGTGGCCACGCTGGGGGCGTGTTTCCCCGCCTTGGTGATGAAACTCCTGGACTTCGTGGCCTTGTACGGGCTTATCCTGATGCCCATGGGGGCCATTATCTTCATGGATCATTATTTCTCGGCCAAGTTCGGCTTGCAGGAATACTACGCCGAGAAGTCGCGAATCGTATTCAATTGGGCGGCCGGACTTACGTGGTTCGTCACGCTCGCGCTCTGCGTGGCCCTGAACAAGATCGCGAACATTGAGATCTTCTTCCTGGCGCTGCCGGGCTGGTTCATCGCCGCGTTCCTTTATATCGCGCTCAGCAAGGTCTACCAGAAGTCCATCACGGTTCAAGGAGCGGTCTCATGAAACAAGCGCTCATGATCATTTCGATTCTGGCCCTGGTGGTCCTGTTGGTTGCGCCCACCGCGGTCTTTCTGCAAAAGATGGAATTGTCCACCTGTAAACACTGGATGTTCGCGGCGACCGTAATCTGGTTCGTCACGGCGCCATTCTGGATGAAACGCAAGGCGCAGTAGCGCATAACGCCGGGAGAGTTTCCTTATGAAGACTGAACAAGCCTACCGTATCGCCCAGGAGCAGTACGCGGAATTGGGCGTGGACACGGGCAGGGCCATTGAGGCGTTGAAGAACTACTCCATCTCCCTGCATTGCTGGCAGGCGGACGACGTGGGCGGGTTCGAGAAGCCGAGTGCGGCCCTTTCCGGCGGCGGTATCCAGGCCACGGGCAACTATCCGGGGAAGGCCCGCAACGTGGCGGAAGCGCGCCAGGACTACGAAAAAGTGATGTCCCTTCTGCCGGGCAAACACCGGCTGAACCTCCACGCGTGCTACGGCGAATTCAGCACATTTATTGACCGCGACGCCATCAGCATCGCCCAGTTCCAGGGATGGATCGACTGGGCCAAGGCCCAGGGCATCAAGCTCGACTTCAACTCGACGTGTTTCTCGCACCCCAAGGCCGACTCGGGCTTTACGCTGAGCAGCAAGGACAAGGGAATCCGGGACTTCTGGATCGAGCATGTGCGGCGCTGCCGGGAAATCGGCGAGGCCATGGGTCAGCAGCTCGGCGACACCTGTATCCACAACGTCTGGATTCCGGACGGCGCCAAGGATTTTACCGTGGACCGCGCCGGGTATCGCCGGATTCTCGCGGAGGCGTTGGACGCCTGTTTTGCGCCGGCACGCAGCGACAAGTACCTGAAAGACGCCGTGGAGTCGAAACTGTTCGGCATCGGAAGCGAGTGGTTCGTAGTGGGTTCCCACGAGTTCTACCTGGGTTATGTCCTGTCCCGCGGCAAACTCCTCTGCATGGACATGGGCCACTTCCACCCAACGGAATCGGTCGCGGACAAGATCCCCTCGGTGCTCCAATTTCTGGATGAGCTTCTGCTCCACGTGAGCCGTCCTATCCGCTGGGACAGCGATCACGTCGTCGTGCTCGACGATCCGATCCGCGATCTCACGCAGGAGATTGTGCGGTGCGGCGCAAAGAAGAAGATCTATATCGCGCTGGACTATTTCGATGCCAGCATCAATCGCATTGGCGCCTACGTGACCGGCGTGCGGGCCACATTGCAGGGGTTGCTCCTGGGATTGCTCGAACCGCGCGCCGCGCTGCTTGATGCGGAAGAGAAGGGAAACAACTTCAAACGCCTTGCGCTGTTGGAAACCAGCAAGGCGCTTCCGTTCGGCGCGGTCTGGGATTACTATTGCGAGTCCATGGGCGTGCCGCCCGCGGGAAAGTGGATCGACGAGGTCCTGGCCTACGAAGAGAAGGTGACCAGCAAGCGCGGGTGAGTTGGGAGACGCATCGCACGGCGTTGCCGGTCAGATGAAATACCGAGCACCGCGAGGATCTGCGTTTTGCGTCCCTGAGGGACGACCGAATACGGTGCTCGTTCAGTTGTCATACGTGCTCTGGGTTGCGCATGAAGTTCATCCGCACAGCATGCGCGCGGGGTCGGGGATTGGCTCTTTCGTCCCTCCGGGACTGGATGGAGATGAGGGAAGTCAACCCCGGAATGAATTCCGGGGCTACTTTCTGTCGTCCCTCCGGGACTCGCAAGAGGATGATGGGCCGGCTTAGAATCTCTAAGAACGAAGTGAGTCTGTGTACAGACCCGGGTATTGTTGGAGGTTCTTAGTCCGTATATCTCACCGCCCCCGCGTAGCGGAGGCGGTGAGATATGCGCTAGCAATGGCCCGCAGGCTCACTGGATAGGATTTCTCACACGCACATCGTGTAAGCAAGGAGGACGTGCCAGGGTCTTGCAAACTGATGAATCAACTGGGATTGAAGAATCAGCGGTGTGTGCGTGTGAAAAATCCGGGTTAGAAGTTCATGGGCTCCTGGGAGGGTTGGACGTAGAGCGCCATCATATCCGCCTCGGACAATTCGGCGAAGCAAGCCGCTTTGTTCCGGGGCGGCATGGGTTCCGCCAGCTCCCGGGTGTGGTTCTCGTAGCGGCGGGATACGATGATGCGTCTGAACTCCTGTGGCGTGTCGAAGTCTTCCGCCGTCTCGATCCAGAACTTGTTCATGAAGTTCAGGCCGTGGGCGTCGGAGGCGTACACGCCTGCCATGTTGTGACGCTCCGCATATTCGCGGGCGCGCGCGGCCATCCGCTCATCGGGATGATTGCACGAGAGCAACTCGACAGCGTCCGCCAGCGTGAAGAAGTCAGGCATGTCGTCATGCCACCGGTAAGGGTGAGCGATTACCGTCAGGTAGCCGTCCGCGCAAGCCTGCGCGAAGACCTCGCTGGGGGTGCTGAGGGACTCATAGACCGGGTTATCCGCGCCAAGCACTAGAATGTCGCGTCCCTCGGGGAAGGTGATTTCAATGCCTGGATACACGCGCAGCCTGTCACTCAACTCGTGCAGGCCTGCCAGTTCCCGAGGGCTCCACACCTTGCCATGGTCGGTGACGAATACGGCATCGT
>JADLCA010000253.1 GCA_020847495.1 Candidatus Hydrogenedentota bacterium
CCGTGCTCATTCTGGATGAGCCAACGCTGGGGCTGGACATCATGACCAGCGCGGCGATCCGCGAGTTCATCCTCGACGCGAAGCGCCGCCAGCACAGCATCATCTTCTCGACCCATTACATGACCGAGGCGGAAATGCTTTGCGACCGGGTGGGCTTGATTTACTCCGGCGAGATTATGGCGATGGACAGCAAGCAAGGGCTATACGCGGAAACCGGCACGGACAACCTCCACGATGTGTTCCTGGCGTATGTGGCCAGGCACGCGGCGGGCCGCGCATGAATCTGCGAATCGTCATCATCATCTTCCGCAAGGAAATCCTGGACATGCTGCGCGACAAGCGCACGCTTATCGCGATGCTGGGTCTGCCGCTGATCCTCTACCCCGCCCTCTTCATCGTCGGCGCGCAGTTGGCCTTGATGCAGCAGGACAAGGTGGCCGGCGCGCGTTCGCTTGTCGCCGTTGCGGGGGCACACAAGGACATCCTTGAAGGGTGGCTGCTGAAGACCCCAAAGATGGGCGTTGCCATATCGGACGATCCCGAGCTGGACCTGGCTGAAGGACGCCTGCAGGCCATTGTCTCCCTCGAATCCGACCCCGCGAAGACGCTGGAGCTTGGCAAGACGGCGAACATCCTTATCCGCTACGACGCGACCGACACGTCATCCCAGGAAGCGGTCAAGCGGATTATGGAGGCACTGGATGCGCGCGAGAAGGAGATGTTGAAGTCCCGTCTGGAGCTTATTGGCATCCCCGGCGATTTCGTGAATCCATACGATATCGAGCGCCGGAACGTGGCAAGCGGTGCCAAGTACACAGGCACCGTGCTGGGCATGCTCATGCCGCTCATCATGATCGTGATGTTGGGCGTGGGTGCGTTCTACCCCGCGATCAACCTGACCGCGGGCGAGAAGGAACGCGGCACCTTCGAAACTCTGCTGTCCACACCCATTTCGAGCTTCGATATACTTGGGGGCAAATTTCTGGCGGTCTTTGTGCTGGCGATGCTGACTGGACTAACGAATCTAGCCAGTATGGTAGGCACGTTCGCGTTCCAGTTGTCGCAAATGCAGGACAGCGCGAGCGTCTCGGAGATTCACATCCCCGCGTACAGCGTGTTGGTGATCGTGCTTGCGCTGATTCCGCTGGCATTCTTCATCTCCGCGGTCATGATGTCCATCGCGGTATACGCAAAGAGTTTTCAGGAGGCGCAAAGCCTCTTGACGCCCTTCCTGCTGATCCTGCTGTTTCCCGCGGCCCTCGCCGCGATACCGGGATTCCATCTCAGCGTGACCATGCAGTTGGTGCCTATCGCGAATTTTGCGCTGCTCTTCAAGGACCTGGTGACGCAGAAAGTATCGGCCCATCCCATCGTCATGGTGCTGTTGAGCACAACGGTCTACGCGTGTTTGGCCCTGTACATGGCGGCCCGCATTTTCCGCCGTGAGGACGTGGTCCTGTCTCATGATCATGGCTTGTCCTTGACCTTGCGGCGTTCCCAGTTCATCAAACGTGACGTGCCAACTCCAGGCACGGCCTTGTTCATATTCACGTTGTGCCTGCTGCTGTTGTTCTATGCGGGAACCTATGTGCAGGGGAAATACGCGCTGTGGGGACTCGTGATCACCCAGTACGGGATCTTCCTTTTCCCCACGGTCCTCGTGCTCTGGTACCTTAGAGTCAACTTGCGCAGCGCGTTAAGTCTCCGCCTTCCTCAAAGAAGCGGATTCTTCGGTGGCCTCGTTATCGCCCTCGGATGGGCCGTGATGAGTCTCCAGCTCAGCGTGTGGCAGCAGCGGATCCTTCCGTTCCCCGAGGAACTTGCCAAGGAGATGGAGCGCCTGACCGGGCTTGGGGATCAGCCTGTGTGGGTGCTTCTGCTTGTCCTGGCGCTTTCCCCGGCCATTTGCGAGGAGACCCTGTTTCGCGGAGCAGTGCTCTCCGGGCTGCGCAAGTACCTTCCCTGGTGGGCACTCCTGCTGGCGGTCGGCGTGGCGTTCGGCGTCGCGCACATCAGCATTCACCGGATGTTCCTGACGGGACTCAGCGGCGTGATGCTGACATACGTCGTCTGGCGTACCGGATCCATCTATCCTGGCATTCTGGCGCATTTCGTGATCAACTCGACAGCCGTGCTTCTGCAGAACAAGCAGGTGGAAGCGCGCATGCCTGAGGAATTACGACTGTTCCTCGATGCCGCACTGAAGCAGGAGCAGGGATTTCCGTGGTGGGTGCTCGTTGGGGCAGCAATGGTATTTGCCATAGGCATTGTGCTGACTGAAAGGTCGAGGCCGAAGGCCAGCTCGACTTCACCGGCGTAGAGTTCAGGCAGGTGCCATGTGCCACAAAGAGCACAGCCACGCCGCGGCGTGGCTATGCCACACGCGCTTGCCCGGCCTCAATGAGTTCTTCCTCTGTTCCTGGTATTGGTTTGCCCATAGTCTTCAAAAAAATCGAGATAAACGAGAGATAGGAGATAGACGTGTGGCATAGCCGCCCTCGGCTGTGCTCTTCATCTTCAAGACTAGGGTCTTGGGTTTGGCTTCCCCTCCCCCGCTCAGACCTCGTTCTGGATGATCTGATCGAGTGTTTGCCGCTGACGAATCAGCTTTAGTTCCCCATCATTCGCAAACAGAACTTCAGGCGCCTCGGGGAAGCTGTTGTAGTTCTTGGAAGACATGGCGGCGCAGTATGCGCCCGCGCCTCCGACGACCAGGAAGTCGCCGATGCGCGCTTCGGTGAGCGTGCGGGGGGTAAGCCCTTCCGGATTTCCGGGGGCGGGGGTCAGCACATCGCCGCTCTCGCAACAATGTCCGACCACCAGGTACTCCCGTTGGCCGCGGGTTTCCTCCCACGCCGGCACGACGACAATCGGGTGTTGTGCCCCATACATGCTGGGGCGGACGACCTCGGTCATGCCGCTGTCGACCTTGATGAACGTGTAGCCCTTCTCGCCAGTGTCCACAATATCGATAATGCCACAGACAATGGCGCCCGCATTCGCAACCAGGAAAGTCCCGGGCTCGACCTCCAGATGCAGCTTACGCCCATGAGCCGCGTGGAACTCCTCAAAGTCGCGCACGATGACCCGGCCGATGGCCTGTAGATCGGCGCTGCTTTCTCCCTTCATACGGCCCACTTTGAAACCGCCGCCGAGGCTTAACGTGGTCACTTCAGGGAGCCGCGCGGCGATGCCAAGCGACATGCGGGCACATCGATTCCAGGTTTCGGGGTCGCTGCCGGAACCGATGTGCGTGTGCATGCGCGTCAAACGCAGGCTGTGCTTTCTGCGGATGGTCTCGACCTCGTCGAGATGCTCGTGCCAGATTCCAAAGGCCGCTGAAGGCCCCCCCACATTCGTCCGGTTGCTGTGGCCGGAGCCGAGGCCGGGGTTCACGCGGATGCTGAGTTCCGTGCCCGGGAACAACCTGCCGTAGGTGTCGAGTTGATGCAGGGAGCAGGCATTGAAGAGGACGCCCAGCTCCACCAGTTCTTTGAGATTCGAGGGCATCTGCTGGGCTGTGATCTGGATATGCGATGCGGGTACGCCTGCTTTCATGGCGCGCTCGGCCTCGAATCCGCTGCTGGCATCAATGCGGAGACCCGCTTCCGAGAATACGCGGATAACTGCGGCACTGGGCAGGGCTTTCATTGCGAAACGGGCCGTAAGACCGTAGGCATTGGGAAAAGCGAGCACGGCCCGCGCTTGGGCTTCCAGCACGCTTTGACTATACACATATGCGGGCGTGCCGAAACGCGCGGCAACGGTCCGGACCTGCTCTTCGGAGAGAAAGGAAAGCTGTTCCATGGTACTTTGGATTCCTCTGTAATGCCGGCCCGCGACGCACATGGGGCGACATTACATAACATATTTATGCACAGGCGGGCCAGCCGGGAGCACGGCCGCACTCTCACGCGCGGAAGGATACGATAGGAGCTGTGGGAATCATGGCAATCATGGAACGCAAGAATCCCGCAGGGGGAGAACGGCCATCGGACGGAGCAGTCCAGTCGATTCGATCCTCCCCCGAACTGCGTCCAATCTAACGTGAAGGCATGGGGCCCGGATTCATATTCTAAGTGCACCGGAGTGGGCCCGAGCCCTTTTCCGTCGGAGCCGTCCGTCGCAGCCTCTTCGTGCCGCAGGTTCTTGGAGCGTGTCAAGGTGGAACCCCTTGGGGATCTCGA
>JADLCA010000254.1 GCA_020847495.1 Candidatus Hydrogenedentota bacterium
CCAAAGATGTAGGGTACGCCGAGCGCGCGAGAACCGCCCATGCCGCCGGAGCCCCATGCCGTGGAGTCCCACACCGTGATGCGCCCATCCTTTGTAGCGCCCGCACGCACGTTGGCGTAAGCCGAAGGGCGCGCGCCCGCGGCCATCAACTCCTGATCGCGTTCTAACATGAGTTTGACGGGCTTGCCGGTTTCCTTTGCGATGCGTGTGCAGATGGCTCCCCACTGATCGGAGTCGAATTTCGAGCCGAACCCCCCGCCCATGTATTGGCAATCCACATGGATCTGGCTGGCGGGCATGCCCGCGGCCTCCGCAAGACCCGCCGCGTATGCCGATACATTCTGCGTGGAAGGCCAGATGTACATGGCGCTATCGCGATACTCAGCCACTTGGCCGTGGGCTTCCATGCAGCAGTGCGTGATCGCGGCAGCGCCATAGTGAGCTTCGATCTTGACCTCGGCCTCTTCGAAGGCCTTGTCCACGGATGCCGCGTCCGGAATCTCGTCGCGCTGTTCCTTCGCCTCAGCCTTCTCGAGAAGGAAGTCATTCATCTGAGGCGTCTGAACTTCATATTCGACCTTGATCGACTTGAGAGCTTCGTGAGCGATCTCTTCGGACGTGGCGGCGAGCGATGCAACGACTTGCCCCGCGAAGCGGACCTCTTCGCCATCTTTCATTTCTGGCCATGCGCCAACCACGCCGTTGATCTGCCTGGCGCCGCTGGTGTCGATCGAGACGACCTTGGCAGCCCCGTGAGGCGCCCAAAGGAGGCGGGCGTAGATCATGCCGGGGCGGCTGATGTCGTAGGCATATTTCGCGCGTCCCGTTGACTTCACGGGGCCGTCAAGCCGGCTGATACGCTTGCCGATGAGGCTGCGTTTATCGGCGGAAGGCCATGCATTCTTCGCCATTACGCACCTCCCTTCGCGGTCTTGACGACCTGCAGTACCGCCTCGGTCACGCCATGATACGTGCCGCAACGGCACAGGTTGCCGCCAAGACCAGAGCGCACATCTTCAAGGCTGGCGTTTGGATGGTCGTGAACAAAGGCCGTGCACGCTACGACGAAGCCTGGCGTGCAAAAGCCGCACTGCTGGGCATCATGCTCGACGAAGGCCGCCTGGATGGCGCTCAGTTGCTCGGGAGAACCCAGGCCCTCGATGGTTTGAATGGCGTGGCCTTGCGCCTCGACGGCCAACATGGAACAGGAGTAGACCGGTTTGTTGTCGAGGAGGACGGTGCATGCGCCGCAGGTGCCGCGGTCGCAGACTTTCTTGCTGCCAGTGAGGTCGAGGTGATTCCGCAGCGCGTCCAACAGGGTCACGCGAGGTTCGACGCTGACCTTCTTCGTCTTGCCATTGATGTTCAACTCAAGCGGGATGGCGCCCGGGCCGGCCACTACGGGCCCCTGTGCGGAGGCGCGTGGAGGGACGACCGTATCTCCGACGAGGCCGCCGGCAACTGTTCCGGCTCCGACTGTCTTGAGGAAACCGCGGCGGGACAGGCCGGAGTCTTCCTCGGGTTTCTTGCGAAATGGCATGCGTGCAGTCCTCCAGCGTTGGTACGTTGGCCTGACAGAGCAACAGCGTTCCCGAAGGAAGACAGCAAATACCTTCGGTCTCAAGAAGAGCGCATATCGATGTTCGGCGCCTTGCAGCGGCTTGCCGTTAAAAACACCTTAACATCCCGGAGCTATTTCTGCAACCGGCGGTGTTCTTGCTTTTTCAGAAGCCGGCTGGTGCCTACACCTTTGGTTCCCGTCGCTTGTCGTGTGGCGAGGTGTGGGCTATGCTATGCCTCCGGCGCTCGATTGGTTAGAACGCACGGGTTCGTTATGCTGATTTGACGCGGGAGGTTGCGGGGATGAAGTCAATGGGGCGGCGTCAGTTCATGCAGGCCGGGGCGATCCTGGCTGCGGCGTTGGGCGCGGAAGGAGCGATGGGGGCCATGGATTCGGAGAAAGCGTTTCGACGGCACCGGCGGAAGCGGCGGGAGGAGTTGTGGGGGCTGCTGGGTGACTTGCCCGAGCGCCGGAAGCCTCAGGCGACTCTGGTTCAGCGAGAGCAACGCGAGGGATACGCCCTGGAGCACCTCATCCTGGATTTGAATGGCATCCAGCCAGTTCCCGCCTTGCTGCTCATTCCCAACAACGTGAAGACGCGTGCGCCGGGCATGCTCTATATCCACTGGCATGGCGGCGACTACAACGTCGGCAAGATGGAGTTGCTGCTGGGCACCCGAGCGATGGAGGCCTACGCGCCGGTATACGCCGAGAAAGGCATCGTGACGCTGGCGATCGACAGTTGGTGCTTCGGCGAGCGCGCTCCGTATCCCGAAGAAGGCAAGCGCGGCGAAGAGGATACGTTCAAGGAGATGCTATGGAAGGGGCAAGTCCTGTACGGGATGATGCTGTTCGATGAGTGGCAGGCCTTGAACTACCTGTGCACGCGGCCCGAGGTGGATGACACGCGCATTGGGGCGTTCGGCATCTCGATGGGCTCGACCAAGGCGTGGTGGCTAGCCGCGCTCGATGAGCGTGTCTCGTGTTGCATCGATTTGTGTTGCCTGACGGATTATCAAGCGCTCATCGAGGACAAGGGCTTGCGACGTCACGGTATTTACTACTACGTGCCGAATCTCTTGAAACACTTCGATACAAAGGACATCAACGAACTCATCGTGCCGCGGGCGCGGCTGAGTTTGATCGGGCGCGAGGACGGGCTCACCCCGTCGCGCGGCGTGGAGAAGGTGCGGGATCACCTTCTGCCGCTGTATGAGCGATACGGTCGCAAGGAAGATTGCCGGATTGAGTTGTTTGATTGTCCGCACCAGGAATTGCCGGAAATGCGGGCGATTGTGTTGGAGTGGCTCGACCGGTACCTCTGCGGAGCGTAGAGGCGACGGCTGACATTCGAAGCGCCAACTCCCCGCGAATCCCGCGCGAATTGCGTTCTGTGTCCCGTAGGGACAACCGAAAGTAGCCCAGGAATTCACTCCTGGGTTCCGGATCGACGTATTGACTTAAGTCCCGTAGGGACGACAGAGACCGCGAGTGTCGATTGCAGTAGCCTCTGCCGTCCCTCCGGGACTGGGTATTGGGGAAGCGCCAGCACCCCCAGGAATGAATTCCTGGGCTATTGTCTGCCATCCCTACGGGGCTGAAGGATGTTTTCTGGTCACGTCAGATGATAGAGAGGCGAGCGATTACGCGGAAACGGCCGAACCAGAATTCGTCAAGAGTGTAGAAAGTCTGTGCATGTGGTTGGAGGCGTTTTGTGCCGCGTTCGGCGAACGCTGCATTGGTGGGAAGGGGGATCTTGTGAATTCTCGTGTTACACGTCGAACGTTTTTGGCCGGTAGCGCCGCGGCCACGCTGGCCATGTGGGGTTGCGCACGGGTGCGGAGCGCATCGCCGTTGCGTGCGGAATGGGGTCCGGAGCTGGACACCTACCGCGACGAGAAGACCGGCGCGCTGGTGCGGCGTCTCACACAGGGGGATGCACGCGATGAGGTGATCTACCAGACGCACCCGATGTGGGTGGAGGGGATGAACTATCTCGTATTCCTTTCGGATCGCTCCGGCAATGGCATGCGGCCTCATTTGCTGGAGACCCGCACGGGCACCGTGAAGCCCCTCTCCCACACCGCGCCCGGCACGCATGTAGTCGCCCGGCACAGCGATGCCATCTATGCGCTTGAGGGGGGCTGCATCATTGCCTACGACGCTGTGGCCGCGTTCACATCGGGCACGCCGGGCCGCTGGGTCGCGGACTGGCCAGCCGAGGTGGGTCATTCGGGCATGCTCTCGCTCGACGCAACGGAGCGCGTGCTGTATTCAGGCTTCTCGCGCGAGGCGGACAAGAAATGGGGCGTTATGGCACTCGACTTGCCGCGCGGCACGTGGAAGACCGTGACCGAAGTGGACTTTCTCGTGGGGCACGTGCAGGCCAATCCATTCGTGACGGGGCTGGTGTCGTTCTGTTGGGAGACCAGCGGCGACGCGCCGCAGCGCACGTGGCTCGTTGATGTGAAGGATGGCGTGGCGCGGCCCTTCTACAAAGAAACGTACGAGGAATGGGTAACGCATGAGGTGTGGTGGGGGTCTGATCAGGCCCTGTTCACGATCTGGCCGTATGATGATGCGCACAAAGAGCAACCGCACGGGGTGGGCCTCGTGAATCGGAACACGGGCGCGCACCGCATTCTCTCTCAGTATCCCGCGTGGCACACGGCGGGAAGCCCGGACATGCGCTGGGTGATGGGCGATGATTTCGATCGCAACCTCTGGCTCATTGACCCGAAGATATGCGAACGCCGCCTCCTCACGCAGGGACACAACACAAAACCCGCCAACACGCATCCGCATGCGTCGTTCACGCCGGACAGCAAAGGGATCGTCTTCACCTCGAGCAGGTGGGGCAACGCGGACGTGTGCATCGTGGAGATTCCGGAGTGGGATTCATTGCCCGCAACGTAGACGCGGTTTGTAACCGCGTCTCTTGGGCTTCGTATATTCAAGACAGGCAAACGCGGCTGCAAGCCGCGTCTACTTTGGAGTACTCCTACTAGCGCTATGCGAAGTGGGTAAGGTGCTCTGGCCTGAACAAGGACAATCATGAGGAGGCACTTGGTCCTTCTGGCTTCGGAAGTCGCCACTTTACGACGTGCACTTCGCGCAAGTCGTCGAACCGCACCATCGGGCATCCTCCGCCGCTGACGACCGTCGCATAGCGTGCCGGTTCAGCGGAGATGATTTCCGTGTTCGGAGGGAAGATCATCGACACTGAGTTTTCCGGGC
>JADLCA010000255.1 GCA_020847495.1 Candidatus Hydrogenedentota bacterium
AACCCAACCACCTCGTGCGGAAACACCGGTCCCACCACGCACACGAGATCGTATTCGAGGACACGGCGATTGATGGTTACGTCTACGCGCTCGCGCAGCAACCCGCCCGAGATATCCGCCAGCATGTCTTCTGTCAGTGTGCCGATGCGCACCAGCGCATTCCGGTTTTGCCATTCGTGATTGAAGAGCCCGACACCCCGGTACTTGCCCTCGCGTTCCTGCTGCGAGATGCCCACCAGCTTGTTGATGGCCTCCTCGGGCATGGGCGGGTGCGTTCCGAGCGCGATCAGGAAATCCAGCTTCGCCACCCGCCGGTGCAGTGTTTCGTGCAATGCCCGGAACAACGTGGGCATCGGCATGCTGCGCGTCGCATCCGGAATCACGAAGAGCACCCGCTTGTTCGTGAGGTTCTCGCGGCCGAACGCTTCATTGACGAACGCGTTAAGATCCGCGCCGGTCAACCACCCATCTTCACTCACACGCTGTATCATCGGTATCCGAATCTCCACCCGGTTCCCCCGCTTCGGGGTCCGGTTGATGAACGCCAAACACATTGCCTTCCGGGTCTCTGCAATATGCGTGGTATCCCACACCGGGGATCACGGTCTTGGGACCCAGCACAGCACCGCCATTCCGCGCGACACGTTCGCAGCAGGCATCGAGCGAGTCCACTTCGATTGTGTTGATCGTGCGAGGCATACCATCCCGGCTCCGCACAATTCCACCATCGATGCCCGGTTCTCCGTCCGGCCCCGTGCATACCAGCCAGTAATCCTCGGGGGCATCCCACTTGTAAATGTCCCAATGAAAGACGCTGGCGTAGAATCGGGCGGTGCGCTCCGGGTCATCAGCACCGAATTCAAAATGGGTGACCCGTGCCATGATCGTGGTTCCTTGGTTGTGCGCGGGCGACTTAACCTACTCGAAAACCCAAGCCCGCCAGACACTGCGCCATGGCCTCGTTCTCCGGCGCAATCCGCACGAGCGTATTGTGGAATTCCCGCCTGCGCGGGTACTCCTTCCGGAGCCGGTCGAAGTAAGGCCCACGCTCTTCAGGAGCCTTCAGTATTATATCGCGCAGGGCCTTGTCATCACGACGAATATCGTACACCGCGCTCACCACGCGCAACAGTTCGCATTGCGGGTCTTCCGCGGCCCCGTCGGCGTCAATCTCCGGGCACTCCGGCGCGGGCAGCAGGGGAGTGGGGTCCCACGCGGGGGCCTGGCCGAGATGCCTGCACGCCGCCTCATATATCTGCCGCGTGCCGTTCACTTTGCCATCGAATGAGTATCCCGCGATGTGCGGCGTCCCCAGCGCGAGATTCGCAAATAGATCCAGGTCGATGTTGGGCTCGTCCTCCCACACATCCAAGACGCTTGCGCCCACTTTCCCGGATTCCAGCGCCTCGCGCAGTGCCTTTCCATCCACCACGGACCCGCGCGACGTATTGATGATGATCGTGCCCGTTTTGACGCGATCGAAGAAGGCTTTATCCAGGAGATGATAGGTCGCGTCTGGTCCTGCCTTGGTCAGGGGCACATGCACCGTGATGATTTGGCAATCGAAGATCTCGTCGAGCGGACGGTACTTGGCGTCTCCTGTCTCGCGTTGCAGCGGCGGGTCGTTGAGGGTGCATTTCATGCCGAACGCCAATGCCCGCCGCTCGACACGCTTGCCCACGTTGCCGTGGCCGATAATGCCCAGCTTGCGATCGCTAAGCTGGAAACCGCGCGAAGTGGCGAGCACCAGCAATGCCGCCGTCAGGTAATCCGCCACGCTATTGGCGTTGCATCCCGGTGCGCTGGAGAACCCTATCCCGCGCTCGGCGAGATAGGCCTTATCCACGTGATCCTCGCCGATGGTCGCCGTGCCCACAAAACGCACGCGCGACTGCTCCAGCAGATCGCGATCCACCTTCGTGATGGACCGCACCATCAGCAGGTCAGCGTCGCGCAGCAGGGCGGCGTCCATCTTGCGCCCGTGCGCGGTGATCACCTCGCCCAGCAGGCCAAAGGCCTCGCGGGCATAGGGGATATTCTCGTCAGCGACAATCTTCATGGATTTTCCGTGCGCGTGGTCCCGCACTCGCGGCCCACGCGCGCTTCGTGTGACGTGTTTGGGTGCGGCCTACTTCTTCCAGGGCGGTGTGTCGGGCAAATACGAGTCGAATTCCTTGATCAAGGCTTCCTCATACGCGCCTGCATACGTGCCATTGAAGAACTTCTCCAGCGCCTCGTCGTGCAGGCGTTTCCAGGAAGTCTCTTCCTCGCCCGGATTGATCGGATAGAACAATGCCCCGTTCGTGCGCGCGGCTTTCATGTCGCCCGGCGCGTCGCCGATCATCAGCATTTTGCTCTTCTCGTAGCGGCCCTCGGTCGCGTACGCGATGTGCTGACCCTTCGTGCCCATCTCCTGCCCCGCGATGGCAAATACGAAATGCGCGATGCCCTGCTCTTCCCATTCCCGCACAAGTGCCTCGGTCGGAGTCTGCGAGCAGACGAGCATATCCGCCCGCTCCTTGGCCTTCTCGAGCGACTCCCGAACATGCGGGAACGGCGGAAGCCCTTCCTTCACGATATCGGCCACCGTCACATTCACGGCCTTGCTCCAGGCGAGCGTACGGTGCATGTCCGCCTCGTCGTGGGTCTTGCAGTACGCGTCCAGCGCGGGATTGCCCAGCTTCGATTCCGTCTCGATCCACTTGCGCAGGTTCGGCACATCCGGCGCTTTCCAGCCGCGCTCCCGTACCTTGTCCCACTCACTCAGCAGGTCGAAGGTCATGGTCAACGCGGGGAAACGGTTGATGCCGCGCCATTTGGAATACAGGTTAACGAACTCCGCCGCCGCTCTCGCGAATTTTGATATCGGCTGGAGGTCCCAGTACTTGATGATGTTTGGAATGAAGCACTCCTTGTGTTTCACTTCCATCGTGTCAAACGCGCAGCCGTCGGAGTCGATGCCGATGAAAAACTCCTGGGTCGGCTTGTGATTCTTCAAGGGGGCCACTGGATCGCTCATGGTCTTGTTCACTCCACTCACTGATGCTCTTCGCCGCTAAACGCCCGAGAATGCTGAGAACCCGCCGTCCACCGGCACGCAGATGCCCGTCACGAACCGGGAAGCGTCGGATGCCAGCCACAGGGCCGCCCCGATCAGATCCTCGCCGACGCCGAAGTCGCCCATCGGTGTATGACCAATGATGGTCTTGCCCCGGTCCGTCAGTTCCCCGGTGCGGTCGTTCGTCAGCAGGAACTGGTTCTGCGCCGTGAGGAAGAAGCCTGGCGCGATCGCGTTCACGCGAATCTTCTTGCCCAACTCCTTCGCGAAGTAGACCGCCAGCCATTCCGTAAAATTGTTCACCGCCGCCTTCGCCGCGCTGTATCCCACGATCCGCGTCAGCGGCCGGATCGCGCTCATCGACGAGATGTTGATGATGGAACCACCGTTCGGGTTGTCGAGCATGCGCTTCCCAAACACCTGACACGGCTTCACCACCGACGACATGAAGTTCAATTCCATCACCTGGCGCAACGCATCCAGCGGCAGATCGAAAAACGATTGCTCCGGCGAGGTCGTCGCGTCCTTCAGATTGCCCCCCACGCAATTCACGAGAATGTCCACCTTCCCAAACTCACGGTAGATCTCTTCGCAAAGGGCTTCCGTGGCCTTCTCGTCCGCCACGTCCAACTCATATCCTTTGGCGTGGCCGCAGGCCTCCGCAAGCTGCGTGGCCACATACTCGGCCTTGTCCAGCGTCACGTTCGTCACCGCGCACTGCGCCCCGGCCTGGGCCAGCCCGCACGCGATGGAACTCCCCAGGGCTCCGCCCCCTCCTGCTATGACGGCCACCTTGCCGGTCAAATCGTAGATCCTGGTACCGTCAGCCAAGGGGTTCTCCTTTCTAATCCTGCTTCTTGTGGCTGGATTGGTTGCGGATGTGGCAGGGTTGTGCTGCGCGTTTCCCCCTGATCCACACGATCCACGACCCTACCATATGGCCCCGTCCGATTCAAGAATCCGCGGGAATATCGCGGCCCAGCACCTGCGCAAAGTGGCGGCGGCGCTGTGGTTGCCAACCCACGCCGGAGGCGTGAAATCCCGGATGCCTTCCTGATATGGTATGATGTATTCACGTGCTGGGAGGGACAGGACCGTGTTGTTTTTGGTAATGGGCCTCTGGGGTTTGTGATGCACGAGACGTTTCTGGGCCGAGACTTCCCATCCATAGCAGGTTTCGCGAGTCAGCCACCAGCGGTGGTGTATCTTCCACTCATGGGGAGCATCCGCGGCGTCGTCGCGGCAGCCTTCCTGCTCGCCTTGCTGAGTCAGTCCGCACCGGCGGAGGACTTCCTTCAAGCTGCTGGTTTTCCCTCGTCCAGCTATCAGGTTTTGAACGTGTGGACCGAGGCGGACCCCGGTAGTGCGGATGCGTATCTCACGGGGTACCGTCTGAGCCCCCGTACAGGCGGACCATCCTTCGACCTGTACCGCACGTCTTACGGTGAACTTCTGGATGCGCCCGCGGCGGCGGCACGCGGCCTCTCCCCGAAACTGTGGGATGCGCCGGGCAAGTCGACCTACGGCGAACCGGCCACCGTTTCGCCCGAGGAGTCGCGGGCCGCGCCCAAGGCGCTCACCGCGCTGAAATCGCTCACGATCAGCGGCGGGGCGATGCTGCCTGAACTCGACCTGAACCCGGTTCTGGCCGAGGACGCGGCACGAACCGAAGCGATGGGTAAGGGACCCGAGCGTATCGGGGTCTTTCGCGACCTGGATGACATCATCCATCTTGAGGGCGGACAGGCCAGCCACGGCTTCTGGCAGGATGTGCCCGGGGGCGGTACGCTCTGGTCGGCGGCCATCCTCTCGCCGGACGCCTCCGGCATTCGCGTGCATTTCGCGCAGCTCGATTTGCCGCCCGGCGCCTACGCGCAGGTATACCACGCGCTGGACTCCGGTGAAGTATCCGGGCCCTACACCGCCGCGGCACCGGACAGCACAGGGCTGTGGGCGGCCACGTGCTTCACGGATACCGCCGTGGTTGAGTGCTTCGTGCCGGAAGGCGAATCGCCGGAAGACTGTCTGCTGACCATCGACCGGATCGTGCACAACTACATCTCTCTGGGGTCCAATTCCAAGGCGAAGTCCGCAGGCACCTGCAACAACGACGTCACCTGCTATTCGGGTTGGTCTTCCGCGTCGAAGGGCGTGGGAGGGATCGGTTCCATCGGCGACACGGGAAGTCTCTTCTGCACGGGCTGCCTCATCGCGGACACGGACACCCATTCCGAGATTCCGTATTTCCTGACGGCCAATCACTGCATCAGCTCCGCATCGGACGCGTCCACTGCCGAGGTGTACTGGTTCTACCAGACCAGTTCCTGCAACGGGAGCGCGCCAAGTCCTGCGTATGTGCCGCGCACATCCGGGGCCACGCTTCTTTCCACCGCCGATGCCAGCACCGGGACCGATTTCTGTCTGCTTCGGCTCAACGCCCCCCCGCCAATCGGGGCCGTCTATAACGGCTGGACCTCGCTCCCTGTCAACCTTGGCACGGGCACAACGGTTGTTCACCACCCCTCCGGGGACTTCAAGCGGATCTCGTTCGGGGTGACGTCGAACGTGGGGGAGACTTACCGCTCCATCCGGCCTTCTGACCGCTACCATCAGTCCTCGTGGACCTCGGGCACCACTGAGCCGGGTTCTTCAGGCAGCCCGCTCTTCATCACTACCTCCCTGCAGATCATCGGCCAGCTCTGGGGCGGTCCCGGCTCGTGCAGCACCTCGACGAATCTGGATTATTTCGGCCGCTTCGACAAGAGCTACCCGCTGATGGCCTCCTACCTCGATCCGGCGCCTCCGTCCATCAAGGTCAAGAGGCCGAACACAGGTCCCACATGGCCGCTGGGTGGACGCAAAGGCATTCGATGGGTGTCTTCGTGGAACGCGTCCGAACGGGTGCGGATCGAGTTGTGGCGCAATGGGAGTATGGTCCGTGTTCTCAAGCCCCGCACGCTGAATGATGGCCGCGCGGCTTGGTACATCGACCCAAGTCTGCCTGCGGGCGGGGGATACGTGATTCGGATCATCTCCAAATCCGACCCAGCGCTATACGACGAGAGCGACGTCCCGTTCAGCCTTCAATAGGCGCCGTATTGGCTCCGCACCAGAACAAGAAAAGGGCCCGCCGCGTTGCGCGACGGGCCCTCGACTATTCTTTATGGTGCCGGAGAAGGGACTTGAACCCCCACGGGCTTGCGCCCACACGGCCCTGAACCGTGCGTGTCTGCCAATTTCACCACTCCGGCAAAGAGACCCTCAAGTGGGGTGTAGGTGAGCCATGAGTTTATCGCATGGAGGGTCCCAATTTCAACTTTCAGATTGAAGCCGGTATCCGCATTGTGTCTCACGCAGTTTATCCTGTTATCCTGTCCAGAATTCTTGTCCGTGTTCAATCGTAGGCACATGAAGGGGGCAACATGCTTCACTGCAAACATTGCTTGCGTCAACGGCCATCCGTACTTGTCCGTGTGGCGGTCATTTTAGCCTTAGGGTGCGCATTCTTCCTCCAGGGCTCTGTTGCGCAGGAAGACGAGGAAGCCGAGCGCGTGCGCGATTTCCTCGAAGTCGAGCATGCACTCTCGCTGGACTTTGTCACTCCCCACACCCCATGGGCAAAGCCCTACGCGCAAGGACCCGTGAAGACGCTCTTCTTCGCGCCCTGGTTCCAGGGCAGCACCGACGCGCGCGAGATCGTGGAACTCATGCAGCGCTTCGACCTCGACGCACAGGCTGTTTACTTCATGCCGGGCTCCCGTCTCGTGGGTGATGGCCGCCCCGATTGGTACGGGGGCGATCCACTCGCGGGCACC
Organism: Candidatus Hydrogenedentota bacterium; assembly: GCA_020847495.1. Lineage (GTDB taxonomy): Bacteria > Hydrogenedentota > Hydrogenedentia > Hydrogenedentales > SLHB01 > JAHDWY01. The sequence goes on from JADLCA010000255.1 coordinate 6,874, forward strand.
AATCGCACCCTGCGCCTCCTCGACGCGGGAAACGAAGTATTGGTATTCATCAACCTCAATCCTGATGTCCTTCCGCCTGATGTGAAGGCCAAGGTGGTCGCAAAAGTCCGCGCCGGCTCGGGCCTCGTCGTGGTGGGC
>JADLCA010000256.1 GCA_020847495.1 Candidatus Hydrogenedentota bacterium
CCGCATCTTTGACTTCCATTCCTTCCGTGGCGTGAATCGTGCCGCCCACCAACCTTCCGTCCCGCGCATAGACGCAGTGCTTGGCGAACACCTGGGCGTGCACAATCTCCCGCTCGACCCACACGTCCTGGCCTGCCTCCACTCGGGCATCGATGATGAACTTGGTCTTCACGCTGCCCGCCGCGCGAACCGGGTTCGTGCCCGCCCCCGTTATCCCCGAGGCAACTTCCAAGTCCCCTCCTACGTCGATGTCGGCCGATTCCACATAACCAAACACACGGGTATGACCTTGGCATATCACGCGCGATCCCGCTTCGATGTTTCCCTTGACCTCCAATGCCCCGGGATGCTCGATATGGCCCGTCTCAAGACCCACGTTTCCCGTCACGACAAAGACTTCATCGACGGAGAGGGAGTCTCCTACGCATCGCACGCGACCGCTCACGGCGGCCCTGAACACGAGTCCCGCCTCGTCGGCCTGGACGTTTCTGCCCGCGCGAATCCTTACCCGGCGCGCCTTGGGCGGAGCGACGCGTTTCCCAAAGACGTCACATCCATCCTTCCCCTCCACCGGCGGGACCACCGTCAATAACAATTGTCCTTCCACCACCGATGGATTGGATTTGAAACTCCGGTAGTCCGTAGCCCCGGTGGCTTCATCCACCAGGTACTCTTTACTGAAGAAATCCCCTCCCCATTCCAGGCGCGCCTCCGTGGGCGGTACCGCGACCCTGCCCTGCGCAAGTCTCAACTCCACGCGCGTGTGTCCCTGCTCCGCCTCATTGCGCAGCATGGCCGCCAATTCCTCAACGGATACCACGTCCGCGAGCCCGCGTACACACGCGGCCTCCCGCACTTTGGCGGCTATTTCCTCGGGAGCCGCCTCCGGCAGAGGACCCACAAGGGAAGCTGACATCTTGTCCGGGCTCACCAAGATTTCAAGGGCCAAATCGTCTGCCATGGGGGAGCTTCTTCCCTCGTGTTGACAGCTTTCCGGGCGCACACCGCCCCTTGCCGGTCTCCTCGCTTGATGCCGCGCGATTCATGGGCGCCCAGGCGCCGAGTCCAGATCAGAGTGCTCAGGTCGAGGTGGCCACTTCCGCGATCGCGTCCACTTCGCCCCACGACAGCACCCGATCGGTATCGAGCAGGATGATGACCTTTGACCCAACCTTGCCCATGCCCGAGATGAACTCCGTCTGCGTGCTGGTCCCGAAGGTGGGCGGCGGCTCAATCTGGTCTGCGCGAACATCCAGAACTTCAGCGACTTCGTCGACGATAACACCCATTGTGACCTGCTGATTGTCGCGCATCACCTGGACCACGATAATGCAGGTCAAGTTCGTGTCCTCATGCGACTCCATCCCGAACTTGGTCCGCAGGTCAACCACAGGGATTACCTTTCCGCGGAGGTTGATGACGCCCCGGAGGAAGTCCGGCGTTCGAGGACCCTTGGTTACGGTCGTCATGCCGATGATCTCTTGCACCTTGAGGATTTCCAGTCCGTAGACTTCATTCCCCAGCGCAAAGGTCAGATACTGGCCGGCCCGATCCCGCAGGCCCGCGCTACCGCCCGATCCCAACCGATCACTTTCATGCTGCGTCATGTTTTCCTCTCCTCGTCATGGGCCGGCTTTCGCCCGCCGAGTTCTTCACGCCCCGTGCGGCATAGTCTGCCGCTGCATCCGTCGCGTGCTAAACCTGTGCGACTGCCTCCTTGAGGTTTCGTGTATCAGTCTTGGGTACGTCGAATTGATACGTGTTCGCGATGGTTACCAGCCCCCCCACATCCAGGATAAGCCCCACCGTGCCGTCCGACATGATGGCGCCTCCCGCGATGCCGTCCAGCTCCTGCATGGCTTGTCCCAGCGATTTGATAACGATCTGCTGTTGGCCCACCAGCGCATCAATCATCAGCCCGACCTTGCGTCCCTCGTTTTCCACAATCATGACCAACGCCTTGTACGGATCCTCGATCGCCCCGGACAGACTGAATATCCGGTGCAACCGGAACAAGGGTATCAACTCACCCTGGAGCGTCAACATTTCCCCCCGCCCAACCACGGTGGTCACCTGCCCGGCATGAGGCTGAATGGAGCGAACCACCGAAAGCGTCGGCACGATAAACCGCTCCCGTCCCGCCCGGATCACCATGCCTTCAATGATAGCCAGTGTCAGGGGAAGCCGGATGCTGAATATGCTGCCTTTACCCGCGACGCTCTGAATCTCCACCTGGCCCCGAAGCGATTCGATGTTCTTCCGGACCACGTCCATTCCCACGCCACGTCCCGATACATCCGTCACGACTTTCGCCGTGGAGAATCCAGGTTCGAAGATCAAGCTCCACACCTCGCGATCGGACATCGCGTCCCCGTCGCGCACAAGTCCCTTCTCGCGCGCCTTCGCGAGGATCGCGTCGCGGTCCAAACCGCGTCCATCGTCCTCGATCTCGACATAGATGCTCCCTCCCTTATGGAAGGCGCGCAAGGTGACGTGCCCCACCTCCGGCTTACCCGCGCGACGGCGGTCCTCGGGCGACGCTTCCAGCCCATGGTCGCACGAGTTGCGCACCATATGCACCAGCGGGTCGCCGATCTTGTCCACCACGGTCTTGTCCAATTCGGTGTCTTCACCTTCCGACACGAATTCGATGCGTTTCCCCGACTTCTTGGCCAGATCTCTGACCAGCCGCGCCATCTTCTGGAACGTGCCCCGAACCGGCACCATCCTCAGCGACATGCCCATTTCCTGCAACTCGCGCGTAATCTTGTCCAGTTGGCTGATCTGCCGGCTCAGGTGGGGAACCGTAACGCTCAACGTCTCGATGGACTGGCACACCATGGACTCGGCGATCACCAGCTCGCCAATAAGATCGATTAAACGGTCGAGGCGATCGGCATCCACTTTGACCGCCTCTTTCACCTCCATCGGGGCCTGCTTCTGTTTCTGGGCACGCAGGGCTAACGCCACGTCCTTTGCATCGACCTCGCCGGTTTGAACGAGGATTTCACCCACGGGCACTTGCCTTTGCGGGGCCTCCTGCTTTGCCAAAGCCCGCTCGATGTCGTCCAGGCGGGCCGCTCCCATTTCCACGAGAATATCGCCCAGCTGCTTCTCCGTCTCTCGCTCCTGCTGCAACTCCAGGGCCTGCTCCAATTGCGCCCTCGTAATGACGACTTCGCGAATCAGCAGTTCGCCCAAGTGGCAGTCTCGCTCCGAGGCCTTCTGGTAAAGCACGGCCTTTTCCACCACATCCTTCGTCGCCAAACCGGCATCTACCAGGATCTCCCCCAGCTTGTGCCCGCTTGAGGGTGCCAAGCTCTCGCCTTCAGGCGGTTCCCCCGACTGCGATGCCGCGCTCTTGATGCGCGTCACCAGCGCGGGAAGCTCGTCCTCGACCGGCAACTCCGCGCCGCTCGTAAGCGCGTTTGACACGTGCTGCACAAGGCGCTTCATGAAATCTATCGCCTCGAACGTCACATCGATGTTGCCGCCCGTCAGTGAAATCTCGGTCTTGCGCGCCTTGTCCAGCAGATTCTCGGACTCGTGTGCCAGCGCCTGAATATCTTCCAGCGCCAGAAAACCGGCCACTCCCTTGATCGTGTGAAAGGCGCGGAATACAGCGTTCAGCGCATCCGAATCGCTGGGATTCGACTCAATCGTGAGGAGATGCACATCCGCATTGTCCAAATGCTCCTGTGCTTCAGACACAAACTCGGAAAGCAGGTCCTGGTCACCCTCGAGTCTTCTCGATCTTGCGGGGGGCTTTGAGGTGGCCGATGGCTTGGTAGGCGGCTTCTTATCGGGATCCGGCGGCGCCGCCTGAGCCTTGACACCCACCCCCAGCGATTCCAGGGGAAAGGTGACCTCCGATTCCCCCCGGCCGTCCCGGACGATTCCCTGGAGCGCTTCAGCCACCTTTGAAATCAACCCCAGCACCTGAACAGGATCTGCCACCTCGCCGAGGATTATGGATTCCAACAGCTTGGCAGATGCTCCACAACAGTCCGCCGTTGCGCCAAGTCCCTTATTTCGAGCCCATTCCGCCACCTGCCCACACTGGGTGTGCATAGACGCCAGCGTCTGCAAGTCGGACGGTTCCGCCAAGACGAGTGCTTCAGACAGCGAGTTCACGATTCCGGGAATATCTTGCTCTTCCATCCTAAGCCCCAGATGGTGAATTGCCCGACGCTCCAGCGACGCCAGACATCCCCCCTAATACCCCTACGGACGCTACCGCTTCTTCGTGTCAGCCGAGTATACCGGACACGGGCTTCCAACATCCTAAGCCTACCACCAAAAGTGTTGGGCGTCAACATCATAGGTAGTGAAAACCAATAGAGCGCGAGGATTGAACGGGGAATTCGGTGTTTTCAATGTAGGATAGACAGGGAATTTCCTTTGTGCGCAATCCTCTACAACGATGAATAGTGCACTTCCTGGGGTGGTGTCACGGAATACCCCCCATGCAATCCGCTCTCGTGCGCAATCGCAATGCCTGAATGATATGGGGCCGCGACGGCTAGCCCGGATTTCTCACACGCACAAGCTGTTGATCTCGGAATCCCAGTTGAATCAGTAGTTCCAAGTCTCCGGCACATACTGCTTGCTTGCACGGTGTGCGTGCGAGAAATCCTCTCGAACTAGCCTTTGGGCCATTGCCAGACCATATATCACCGCCCGCTACGCGGGGGCGGTGATATGTGCGGGCTAGCTCGTGCCTGCCTGTGTCGGGGAAAGGCCCAAGGCCTTGCCTTTGAGCGCGGCCTCGATTTCCAAGCGAAGTTCAAGCAGACTAGTGGGACCCACTCCCACGTGATGCGCTTGGATCACGCCGTCTCTATCCACAACGAAAGTCTCGGGTACACCCGTGAGCTGGTATGCCGCACTGGCGGTCTCCTGCATGTCAAGGGCCACCTTCATGTCGAACTTCAGAGCCGCCAGAAACGCGCGGATGGTCTCGGGGGCTTCCCCCTTGTTCACCGCGTAGAACTCCACCCCGCGTCCCTCGTATTTGCGGAACGCACGAATGTAATTAGGCAACGAGTTGACGCACTGCACGCACCAAGTCGCCCAGAAATCGAGCACCACGACCTTCCCCTCCTTCTGCAACGCCGCGAGATCAAGTGTCCCGCCGTCCAGAAGATCCAGAATCACCGCAGGCGCCTTCTTACCCACCAAGGGGGACACCGTGCCGGGCTGCGACGTCAGCAGGTCCCGCAGACTGCCGCAACGTTGCGCACCGGCCGGAGGCGTGAATGCGAAACGGGAATCCGACAACTGCGGATTGAAGGACCAGTTGAGGAACTCGAACGTAAAGAACAATTCCACCCGGGTCGGAGTCACCCCTTCCAGAGAGGCCCGAAGCAGGGCCGAATAATCCGCCCTGGATCGCGTCAGGGCCGGTTCCTTGCCCTCCCGGATCCAGAACTCCGTCGGCACGTCCCCGGCCATCATCTTGAAGTGGTGTTCCGACAGGTCTCCGTTTTGTTCGACCCCCATGTATTCGATGCCTGAGGCGCCATCCACCAATTCCTCGGCAGGCTTGCTGGAGAACAACGTTTCCATGACCTTCGGGTATGCGACGGTGCCTGAGACACCGAGGTCGCCCGACGCGGCCGCCACAGCCATATCCGAGGGCGCGCTCAGCTGCGCGTACCGCTGGATCTGAGGAACGTGGACGCTCAGGATTGTCCCGTCGCTCACAACCTCGGCACCGCGATTCTCTCCGGTCAGGTTCATGGCGAAACTACTGGGCTTGCGCATGGCCCCCGCGTAGTCAACCACAACTTCCTGCACGTCGTCTCCAACCACGCGCCGAATCGTTGTGCGGGTGTCCACGGAGAAACTGTTCAGGCCGGAATAGAACTGGCTGAAAGAAGAGAACACCGCGTCGGCCTCGGCCGGCAAGGACCCCCCAGTCTGCCCCGGCTTGAGCGGAGGCCCCAAGACTTCCTGAGCGAAACATGGCACCCAAGAAAACGCGAGTACCCAGAAGACACAGATCAAGGCCCTTGGCCGGTGTGAGGTGCGCATGCCGGTGCCGGACTCCTTTAGGCGAAAGGACAGAGGATTCCCTCGCGAGTTGCCAAACAGCAAAGCGCGGGGCACACTCCTCATTTATTCCAGAACAAACACAACTGCGGACAGCACGGTCGTCCACAGCCCATTCTTATTGCCCTCTGCCGACTGGCAGATATTGCTGGTCTTGAATATGTGGCCGCTGGCTTTGTAAATCTGCTTCCGCTCGTCCCACGCCTTGTCCGGATCGAATTCGATGTCGAGGGTTGTCGCCAGCATGGTCGCGGCCAAGTCCTCGGCGTATTCGCCCGCGATTGCGCTCTTCTGGCCGTAGGCATGGTGCTCGGAGATGTAGCCGTACTGCTGTTCCTTCTTCTGAGGAACCGCCAGCCCCACCGACGCGGCTATCAATCGGTTCGGCTCGCATGTTTCAGCGCGCGACATCACGCAAAACACGATCTGTCCCGGTTCGAGATGTTTCAACCCTTCGTTTTTCGATACGATCTTGCAGTTGGGCGGGAAGATGCTCGACACGTAGACGAGATTGAACTTCTCGATGCCCGCGTCGCGCAACGCGCTCTCGAAAGATGCCAAGTGCTCTTTGTGAACACCTACTCCGCGCACGAAGAATGCGCGTTTCGGTATCATGCCGGGACCGCTTAATTCGATGCTCATTGGATTCAGGAACCCCTCATTTCTTGGTTTCGGCCGCGCACCGCGGCCACCATGTTACAGAAGCCATCACCAGACAGGGTCCCCGTTCAGGGGGGCCGTAGTATAGTTTCTGCTCCACCGATTATCAAGGACGCAAAACAGGGAAAACAGGGACTCTCCCAAGCGAAGCGAGTCTTCGGAAAACAGGGACTGTCCCAAGCGAAGCGAGTCTTCGAGCGCAGACGGGACTGTCCCTGTTTTCCATGACTTTCACTATTCTCCATGCCCAAAACACAAGGCGGGCCCCCGGTTTCCCGGAAGCCCGCGCTTGCTCCACTTGCGAACAGACTACGCCGCGTGGCGGCGGTAGCGCCGGTAGAGCAACATCAGCACGAGTACGGGCACGATCCAGACCGGCAACCACACCGCGACCCAGATCACGCGCGTCCACAGTACCTGGCCGAATCCCACCAGTGAGCGTACCGCCTCGGAGAACACCTTCGCGGTACTGAACGACTGCGCGGGCACGATTGGTTCCGCCTTGGCGGTTTCTTGCAGCGTGATCGAGATGGTGGAGAAGGAGACCCGGTCCGTCAGAAACCGCAATTGGCCTTCCATGCGCTCGACATTCTCGCGCACGCGGCTCAGTTCCCCTTCCACCCGAAGTACTTCTTCCAACACGCCCGCCCTGCTCAGGTGGTCAAGCAGGCGCTCTTCCGTCTTCTTGAGATTGCGGACGCGCGCGTCGGTGTCCACGAACTGCTCCGTCACGTCCTGCGTCGTCACCTGCTTGTTGAGCACTTTACCCAGGGTCTCCACTTGCATCATCGACTGGTCGAAGCGGTCCGATGGGATCCGTACCTGCATGGTCACCGTACGCTTCTCGAACGCGTTGACCGACTCGTGCAGGTCCGACACGTAACCGCCCACGGGCTCCAGCGCGGCGGTCAGCTGGTTGGTCGCCGCGCGCGCATCCTCCGTTTCGATCATGATCGTGGCGTTCTTGATGAGGTAACGGTCCGGCTTGCTCGCTGCCAGTACCGCCAGGCCGCCCGGCGTGCCGCTTCCCGGCGCACCCGCGGCACCGGAGGCTGTCAACTCATCCCGGGCAACCGATGCTTCCGCCGGCATCATGGGAGGCGCCGCCTGCGCCAACTCAGCCATTTGCCGTCTTCCTGCAAAGTCTGCCATCGGTTCGCTGTCCGCCTGCGTCGAGGCGGCGTATTCCCGCCCGCTGCAGGCACCCAACGCCAGGATTCCCAACACGATACCCACCACCAATTTCGTTTTCATAGTTGCTTCCTTCATGCCGTTGCGGGCCACTTGTCCTCGTACACCTTTGGACACCAGCACGGTGGCCAAGTTCGCAGGCCACATCCCCCGTAACGCCCGGCCTCCGCACCGGGCGTCCTTTTCTACTCCGTTTTCGTAGCCAATGCGGCGTGCTGGGCCCGTACCTCCTCCGCGCTCAACGCGCGGCCATATAACCTCACTTCGTCCACCAAACCCGTGAAATGTGCGGCATGGCCTACCTCGTAACTGCCAATACAAAGGTTGAACCCATTCGAATTGACCGGCCCCGGCCGTACCATGCTCCCGCGTTCCATGCCGTCGATGTAGACCCGCATGACCTGTCCGTCAAACGTCCCTGCGAGGTGCACCCAGCGGCCCATGGGCAAAGCCTCCTCAGCGCTCAGGTGATGGCTCCATTCCGTCTGCGGAACCTCGAAGCATGGCTTGCCACCCAAAACCCCGAGCCGATACCCCGTATTTGTGCCGCCCCCGAAGACGCGATTGACGATCCACTTGTTGTCCTGACCTGCGACATCAGTTTTGACCCAGCACGAAATCGTCAGCGCGGAAGTGGGGGAGAGGCGGGTTGCCGGAGGCACGTCCACCGCGCCGCCCTGGCAGAGTAGAGCGTTGCCGTCGATTCCGGGCGCGCGCTTCGCCCCGCGCATCATTCCACCCAGCCGCTTCCCCGAAGAATCCTGAACCCACGCGGCATCCGTCTCCTCATCGAACGCCCACCACGCGATGAGCCCCTCTTCTTGTGCGCCCGGTTTCGTCACCTGCTGGCGTGATTTCGCCCTTTCTTCAATCTCCCGTTGCATGTAGGCCGCGTAAGCTGTGTCGTAGGGCCCGAATCCGATGTCCTCGGGGATCAGATCCTCATGCGCGGCCGGGGCATTTGCCAGGACTTCGCGCACGGCGTCGAGATAGCCAAAGCCGAACTCGCGATACGGAGCGATGTAATGGCCCTCGCCCCACTCGTTCCAATTGTCCAGCAATAGCATCCTGCTCCCCAATTCGTTTGGCGGAAGCGCGGAGACAAAACCTCCCGCCTGACTCAGCAAGCTCTTGAACTCATTCGGCGGAATCTTCCAAATCGTTCCTTCATCGCGCCATCCGCTCCACGCCTGCGACACCGTGACGACCTGCGGAAGGATGCCAAGTTCTTGAGTCTTCCGGATTTGGTCCATCTGCGAAGCAATGGCTTGCTCGGGCGCGGGGTTATTCGGCACGTACCAGCAGTACGCGAAGGTGTAGTCCAGTCCGAGGCTTTTCATCAGCGTGAGGTGTTTGGGATCGAGTCCGCGGTACTCTCCCAGGAGATACAGCCCATCAAACCCCTGCTCCTTGCACGCCTGCCTCATCTTGTCAAAGGCCTGCACGACCTTCTCCACACCGCCAAGATCGTCAATGAGGAACTCGGGACGGTAGATGAAAAGTACCGGCCTGTTGTCTACTTTCAGATAACTTGGATGTTTGAAGTAGTTCTCCATCCAAAAGGGCAGCAGGTTCTGCATGAGGTCATTCTCATCCGCGACGCCCGCACGCCCCCGCGATTGGTTCTCCCACATGATCGTGAAGCGCATCTTGTCCGCATAACGCGATTTGAAGAGGGCCTCATGAATCGCGCTGCTGAATTGCGTCGTAACGGGCCCGCCCTGACTGGTCCGGTACCAGCAATAGATGAAGAAATCGATGCCATGCTCTGCGGCCCACTTCGTTTCCCAGTCCGCGATTTCGGGATTGTCCTGTGCGTAGAAACCCAGCGCGGGCGTACGCTCGGGATGCTTGCGGATCTGCGACCACATCTGCGGCTTGTCGGCTTCCCACAGTGGACAGTGGTGCGCCCCGATGAGCAGAGGCGATTCGGCGGGCACAGGCTCCGGGATGTACTCCTGTGACTTTAGAGGCATGGGGGAGAGGAAGGGGATGGAGAGAGGAGCGCTGGCAATCACTGCTCCGTCTACGCAGGCTTCCACGGTGAAACCCGCCTGCATAGCCGCATCCGCCTGAACGGTCCAGGTGAACAATCGCTCTTCCATAGGCTCCAGCGTGAGAGTTGCGGGTTCAGGTGCAGACTGTAACGCTACATTCTCGGGAAACCCCAATGAAACGGTCACGGCAACCGCCGCGTCTCCGAGATTCTCGACGACCGCTGACAGTGGAGCGGGCCGCTGCGCCCGGCTGATGGGCTTTCCCGGGAGAAAGTCGCGTACGCGGAGTCCGGACTGTACCTCGGGATTCTCCGCCACGGCCACCGCGCACCCAAACGCGACCAGCGCCACGATACGGAACGACATAGTTCGATTCCCCCTCTGTTGCAGCCTATTTCGAGCCAGATTCTCCTGGCCGGTCCAGGAAATAGATGAGCAACGCGACAAGCGTGGCGCCAACGGAGTTCGACACCAGGTCCCATCC
>JADLCA010000257.1 GCA_020847495.1 Candidatus Hydrogenedentota bacterium
ATGAGCCAATCGATTGGCCAGCTCCGTGAATTGGCGGTACGTGAGCGATACCTCCTCGAACTGAACTGCCGGTCGCTCCGGGGTGGTTGCCGACTGCGCATCCAGCAGATCGTGGAGCCGCTTGTCGCGGGGATACACAACCTGCGTGCGGTTGAATTCCTCCGTTACAAGGCGGAGCTCTACGTCATCCATCAAATGCAGTGCCGATAGAGTGCGGTTAGGATGTGCGAACCCATCCCGCAGCAGCGCCGTGAAATGACGGGCCATGCGCTGGACGGTCGACTCATGAAACAAGTCCGCACTGTAGTCCAGACGGCAATGCAGGCTGAATCCTGTCTTCCGGCAGTGCAAGCCGATATCCACCGGACAGATGGAAGTGCCCAGCTCTATAGTAGATATAAGGTCTCTTGCTGGGCCGGACGGCCACGGCAGTTCCTCGTAGCTGAACTCGGCCTGGAATAAGGGGGAGTGGCTTGTCTCCCTCCCCGGATGCGCTTCGGCTATCACCCGCTCAAACGGAAATGCTGGCACTTTCACCGCTTCGGACCATTGGGCTCGAACTCGGGCACAAAGCTCGCTCCACGTGGGGTCGTCGTGAAGGACGCCGCAGATCGGCACATAGTTGTCCCCGGGCCCCAGCGGCCCCCCCGAGAATGGAGAAGGGACGAATTGCGTGCGCGCCCCAACCATGAAGTCGTCTTGGCGGGTGTAGCGCGACAACAGCACAAAGAATGCGCCCAGCAACTTGCTCGAAAGGTCTTCCGCAGCGCCCGCACTTTTAAGTGTAAGAAGCTCCGGAAAAAGGTCGGGGAGTTCAAAGGTCACCGATCCGCCGGCATAGGTCTTTACCGCTGGTCGCGGGAAATCGGTGGGCAGGGCTAACAGGGCAGGTCCTTGCTCCAGTGCACGACGCCACGGCGCGGGAAGTTCCGTCGGCGAGCCTTGCGGATACTCAGCCCTCTGCCGGACGGAGAATTCGGCGAACTGCGGAGGAATAGACACTGTTCGCGGGCTATCGCCGCGGATGATCGCACCGTACTCCGTCAAGAGTTCCAGCAGCAAAGCATGCACCGAGGATTCGTTTCCAACGAGGCGATGCACCACCGCGGCCACGCAAGCATCTGTCTCGCCCAAAGGGAGGGTGACTATACGAAAAAGGGGTCCCTCCTCATAATCGAAGGGAGACCAGATTGCAGCCTCCAGGAGGTGGGCGATTCGCGCCTCTTCTACGCTGGCCAGATCCCCTGAGTCATACACGGCTTCCACTGGCGCGCAATGCACGCATTCGGCCACGGCGCAACTACCCATGCGCTCTGGGTACCGTGTCCGCAAAACGGAGTGCCTGCCCATCAAGACCGTGCACGCGGCACGAAGGCGGTCCACTTCGATGGGCTTGTGATAGCGGACAGCACACACAGCATTGAACGCCGTCAGACGGGGATGAAGACGTGTAAGAAACCACAATCGTTCCTGATAGTAGGAGGGCTGAGACTCCTCCCCGAAAACGTCAACGGCCCGGGCGCTGCCTGCGGACTCAATATCAGTTTCGTCTACCAATTACGGGACTAGGCTCCGGCGGGACAGCATACAGAAGTCGCCCTCTAACCCGGATTTCTCACATGCACGCACCACTGCTCGATCAATCCCAGTTGAATCAGCTGTTTCCACGACCTTGGCACGTCCTCTTTGCTTACACGATGTGCGTGTGAGAAAGCCTCTCAAGTGAGCCTGTGGGCCATTGCTAGAGCATATTTCACCGCCCGCTACACGGGGGGCGGAAAGATATGCGGACTAACCACCCTGCGAACCACCAGCCAACGTGGCCTTTCTTCCTATTCTACCTGCAAGTGAGGGGGTTGGCAAAACACCGACCCCCAACGTGCTAAGCGTCAAGACAGCGAAAGCTCTGGCGACTGAGAGTCCCTACGAGAATCCCGTACAAAGTAATGAACCAACAGCCCCAGGATTACGCCTCCCATGATGCTTACGCCTACGGTACCTGGCGACCAGCTTGCTTTGTACCCGTACAGGCGTGCAAGCAAGAACCAGATACGCCCATGGAAGAGGATAAGTCCCAGCACGAGAATACGTTGCCACAATGTACGTAACAGCGGAAGAGTGGCGACCACAGGCACATACAACACAGCATCATACCTATGGAGTGGCATCATGGCCAAGGTGAGTGCGCAGATAATCTGAAAATGACGCACTCCCACTGCTGACTGTGCTTGGGGGACCTTTGAACCTCCCCGTGCCAACCAGAATGCCGCAGCACACGCAATGCCAACCCCTGCAAGCGCGGCAAGCCCGCCCAGAGGGGTGTCTCCAAGTAAGCTGGGTAGACTATCATAGAAAAACCACGCATTCTCCCAGCGGCTGCGATGGATGGCGAGAGACTCGGCACACTTGGCCATGAAGTCGGGAGTCACAGTTGGAATGACGACGCCGAGGGCGAGCAAAGCGGAAACGAAAACACCCGCGGCGACCTGCCGGATCCCACCTCGAAAAAGGATGTAAACCAGAAACGGCAGTGACATCTGGGGTTTGATGCACGCAAAGACCACCCCGACCACGGTCCAGAAGGTCTTCTGCCTGTGGCAGCCATACAAGGCCGCGACCATCCCCCAAAGCACGACGAGACTGGTCTGCCCCTGGTGGAGCGTGATGGAAACGGGATAGAGAAGTGCGCTAAATCCTAGGTATCCCCAAGGAATTTTCCGGTTCTGTTCGCCTTGGTTCCCGTCGCGCAACATCGACACGAGAAAGACGCACACCGAGCAGAACGCGATGAAGGAAATGGTGCGGTACCCGTGGCGGGCCCAGTCCCAGTCAAACAACGCCATCGGGAGCGCTATTACCGAAAGGGTGGACGGATAGGCAAAAGCGAACTCATCACCGTGCTCGTGCTTGCCGAAGGCGGCTTTCCAATAGTGCTCCAGGAATATATCATGGTCGTACGGGGAAACACCCTCCAGCCAGCATTGTCCCGCAATGTACCAAAACGTTGCGTCATAATCCTCGACCAGTGCGCCGCGATTCTTGAGGAAACCCACATAGAAAAGGGCACTAATGGCAAGGGCGAGAAACACCACCCCACAGCCCCTTCTGACCGATACGGTGTGTGGAACCAATTTACCCCTTCCCTTTTGAGTCGAAGCACGTCAGGTTAGGACTCTCCCCACGCGTGACGCCCGTGAACCACCAAGGTTATGAGCCCGTGAACATATCCCTCGTAGTCGATTCGCAGTTCAGGACTCGGGCGGTCAAAACCAGACTTCGCCGTTCACCCCGCGAGACGTTGCGGGGCTTCCATCGCCTTAATACCGGGAAACGCGCGCGCTTAACACAAATAGAAGACCGCCGGCGATCAGGTTGTGCGCCTGTCACCGGCGGTACCTTGAGTCATCTCAAGAGCTAAGCGGTTTTCGCGAACTTCTTGCGCGCAGCAAGCGCCGCCAACCCCAGTCCGAACAGGACATAAGTTTAAGGCTCAGGAACCACAAGGCCAGTAAACACATCGTTACCGCACTCCATGGTGTAGTGGATGTAGAACGGAGCGTTCGTAATGAACGTGCTCAAATCAAAACCACCCAACACGTAGTGTGTGCCGCCCGTCGGCAAGTAGCCCGAATTCCACCCAACACCGAGCGCCGCGTCGCTGGCATACGTGGTCATCGAGAACAGATTGCCACTCGACAGCAGCGTGATGCTCTGTCCCTGACCAGCTTGATAGTTGTTATCAAAGCGCCACGGATTGGACTGCGGGAAATCAGTCGCGCCGATCAATCCGCTGCCCACCGTCAATCCACTAATCGCGTACACGCTGTAAGTTGCCGGCAGGCCAGGATCAGAAGCCGGGGAGATATCAATCACAAAATCATAACCTGCACCCGCAGTGTTGGGCGGTTCCGTCGAACCACCCGTGTTCGTGGGTGCGAAAGTCGGGTTGATATCGATGAAAATATCGCCCGTATTGTAGTTAACTCCACCCGAGGTGACCCCTGTAGCGAAGTTGTAGCCGCCAACCAAACTCAGGATCCCCGTGCTGCTGAGGTACATGCCCTCCAAGTCCCAAAGCTGTCCAATCTGTGTGCTGGGCTCGGTCTCCTGGTCTTCACCGACTGCCAGCCCAACGTTGACGCGTGGATCGGGGGTTCCCCCGTTCCACCAATCATTATATGTCGCGTTCGCGGTATTGCCTACCCGGTTATCAAAGTAGGTAATGTCCGTACCCAACGATACTGCGAATGCGTTCACGCCACACACCGTGAGTGTGAACGCAACCAGTATCCTTCCCACCAACTTCCTCTTCATTACGCACTCCCTCCCTTCCCTTGTCCGCAGCCATCCTCGTTACACGCCAAGTCTACCCTCAACTACACGCGTTCATTTTGAGCTTCACTACCCAAGCTTATTACCTGGGCATTGCAGCCCGCCGTACTACACCCCACTGGAAAAGTGAGCAAGTTGGATGCCAAGCGGACGAAACCGCAGGCCCAGTTTTCTAAACATGCTATTTTCAATTAATAGGATAAAAAATATTATACCGCGCACCAGCGAAAGATGTATGTGTAATGCGGCTTTGCGAGGAGTTATCAAGTGTGACAACTGTTTGCTAAGGGCAGAAGCGCTCTTGTCGGAATGTGTCGGAGTGTTAAGCCTGACGGGAAGGAAGAATACAGAGCGGTACCGGGGGCAACTCGCATTCCGTGAGACACGGCATGCGGGCGTTCGTATCGAGCTCAGCCAGTCTCACGGCCAAGTCCCATGACTCAGGGTCACGAATGCGTGCAATAGTAGAGGCCGGGGAAGGCTCCCCGGCCTCGTGGCAGAGTCAAGTTCGCGAGATTAGGACGCCTTGCAGAACCTGCGCTTCGCAGCCGCGGCTGCGAGGCCCAAGCCGAGGAGTGCCGAAGTGGAAGGGTCCGGAACCGGCACGTCACCGGTCAGGACCTCGATACCGCACGGCCGCGGGGTGGGGAGGTC
>JADLCA010000258.1 GCA_020847495.1 Candidatus Hydrogenedentota bacterium
AATGCTGGACACGGTGTGGCGCTACCGGTTCGGGTAGTCGAAAAGCGAAAAGACTATAAACCGGAAGCGCGTAGCGTGTACGAGGTAAAATGAACAACATGAAGCTTTTGTTTTTGGACGTGGAGACCACGGGCATACCGTGTCCTGACTCGGGTCTGATCCAGTTATCCGGCATCATCGAGGTGAACGGCGAGCCGCGCGAGACCTTCGACTTCCGCATAAAACCGTTTCCGGGGGATATCGTGTCTGACGAGGCCCTGGCCGTCAACGGCGTGACCCGCGAGGAACTCGCAGGCTATCCGGAGCCGGAGGCGGTATTTGAGACCTTCGTAAAACTGCTGGGCCAGTATGTGGACCCTTTCGATCGGACAGACAAGTTTCATCTGGTCGCATACAATGCTCCGTTTGATGTCCAGCACCTCCGCACCTGGTTCGAAAAGAACGGCGACCAATATTTCGGCTCCTGGTTCTGGCACCCGGCGGTAGACGTCATGGGGCTAGCCGTGGTGGTGCTCATGGACCGGCGCGCGGCCATGAAGGATTTCAAACTCGCCACGGTCGCCGAAGCAATGGGGCTGCATGTCGACGATAGCCAAGTGCATGATGCCGCCTATGACGTTGAACTCACCCGGCGGCTCTTTCTTCGTATTACCCAGCAGGCCGGCATCCCGTATCCGCAGGGGAGCCCGTAGGCGGCAGATTTATAAGCTTCATTTACCTCCCCCACCCGAAATGGCATTCTCGTATCCGTACGAAGGACTGGACGCCGCGCTGGACCGCGTCGAGCGGTTTGGAAGCGCCGGCGAAAAACAGATAGCCCGAGCCTTGGCCGGTTACAATGTGAGGTTTCTGTATGAGCATCCAGTCGCCGTCGTGGATAGAGGGCGAATCAGACTGTGGTACCCTGACTTCTGGCTTCCAAACTACTGCATCGCGCTGGAATATGTGGGCATAGAGCATCACAACGAATACACTCCGGGTGCAGAGAGACGAAAGGCGGTGTTTGAAGAGGCCGGCATTCCCTATATGACGGTGCAGAAATCCGACCTGCACGGTCCCTGGCCGAAGCGAATTCTCGAACAAATCCATGGGGTGTTGGAGGAACGGCTCGAGAGGTTCGAAACCGACACCTCGTACGGCAAGGCGAAAGCATGGTACCGGTAGACACCCAGTGAACTTTACGCGTGGGGCCCTTCGGGATGCACTAGATTTTCATGGCCATAACCACCCCCGCGTGGTAACGAGGTTTTATAAACCGTGATTATCTGGTCTCAAGTGTGATCGCCCACCGAAGGGTTGTCGTATTCGGGAGTGCGAGTGCTATCTGAAGCAATTGTTTGTTGACGGAAGCAGACACGCGGAAGAAAGCATTGTATTCTTCGCAATTGCGATCGGCGTAAAGCAATCGCCTACCGATTCTACGTGATGCCTTTTCAAGTTGACGCGTAAACTGCACACTCTCTGCCGGGCTGGCTGCCCCGATTGGCTCAGGGACGTAATGCTCATCCCCTCATGAAATGCGGCATATTACGCGATTTGGGCGTCAGGGGAGATTTCTTTGAGATGCCGCTGGCGCGTAATGCCTTGCCCGTCCAGAAACCGCTTGCCGAGCACCCGTCTACACCGCCTTACCAGACTTTTCCCAGGATTGCCGCCCTTTCTCGGTGAGCCGGAGAACCACCAGCCGCCCAGTTAGCGTATGCTCTTCCACCTCCGCAAGCAGACCTTCAGCTACAGCCCGCATTTTGAGCTTCTGCCCTTGCCGCACGCTGATTCCCAATCGCTTGTAACGGGCCGCAACGCCACTGTCCGGATAGCTGATGATGTCCTGAAGCAACGCCCACTCACCGGTCACGGGCTTCTGTGGGCTTTCCACCACGTGTCGCGTCCCGTCGTCACCCACTTCGACCGCGTGGGCCATTTCTTGCCCTTCATTCCGTAGACTCAACAACCCCATTTTCAGACGAATCGCGTTGTCGGTCACCGTGCCTTTGGTCAACTCGAACTCGGGGATTTCAATCAGAAAGGGACGCGGAGCGCGGCCCTGCAGCTTGACCACTGCCTGACCGACCTCCAGGCTTCCCAAGAGGTCTTTCTCGTCGTTTTCCAACAGCATCGCCTGGGACATAGCGCTAACATCCTTCGCGTGCTTCAGGTTCAGGCAGATCGTGGTATACGTATTTCCCAACGCCGAGATCGCAATTTTACTGGGATGTTGATCTAGAATGATAATAGCCTCGCCAAACTCACGTATTTCACGGAATGTGATTTCCATTACGCTTTGTCCTCCGATGAGGCTGGTCCGTTCGTTCGCAAGGATGTGGTGGGCCTCTTCGATCATGATTGCATGCTTAAACACTTCTCGTTCGCCCTCGGCCATGCGGTAATGATGGATGTAGAGCAGTAGCGCGCTAATAAGGAAGGTTTTGTCCGCTTGCCCAAGTGCGTCACACTCGAGAATCACCGACCGGCGCAGCATGTGTCCGATGGTCTGGCTCTGGTCGTGAGGCGTATTCAACGTGTCGTCCATTTGGCCAAAACAGAGAGAGGACAATGCACGCAGCGTCGAGGACAGCCAGGCAGACTCCCGGCCCCGCGCATTGTATTCTCTTGCCTTTACCAGGACCTCGCGGAAAGTGGGCCAGCGATCAACTTCTCCCGCATATACTCCAGATTCATTGTATACCATATCTAGAGTTGTCTGAAGAAGGTACAGGACGCCGTTTCCCAGGCAGTATGCGGCGGCGACAACTTCGATGATTTGCTTCAACCATGAGACCGGACTTATGCCCGGCGGGGGAATGAGCGGGTTGAAATAGAAGGGCGCAACGTCGCGTCCCACCGTATACACCTCGACGTCCATGAACTCCGGCCGCACAAGCAGGTCACGGTAGTTTCGCTTCCAGTCGAACACGAGCACGGGCTTGTCGTGGAGCAGCAATTGACGGAAGATCTCAAAGCCGAGGTTGGTTTTTCCGGCGCCACTCCTGCCGAAAACCCCCACGTGTTGGATCCACTCCTGCTCGCGAATCCCAAAGGGTGCAATGGGCTTGCCGGCATACACCACTTCACCCACCTTGTAGGGTCCGGTCAGCGCATTCGGACCCGGCGGTACCAGATCGATGGACGAGACATCCAGACGCATGGGTATGTGTTTCACGGCCAGCGCTTCCAAGTAGGTTTCGATCTGCCGCTTTCCATCGACATCCTCCAGGCTGTACGCCAAGAAGATACGGTCCATCTGCGGACCCAAGATCGGACGCAACCTGCGACAGAGTTCCCGGACTCGTTCCGGGTTGCCGGACCCACGCTCAAGCATATGGCACCCCTACCGGCTCAAGACCCCGAAACAGGGCTGCCCGGTGGCTGAGTGCGTGGTACTCCTTGGCCGCCTCCAACATGAGTTCACGGACTTCCATGCTGTCTTTCCAGAACTGAAGTTCCTCGC
>JADLCA010000259.1 GCA_020847495.1 Candidatus Hydrogenedentota bacterium
CAGTGTCAGCAGGCCGATGGTCACCCCATCCGTCCTATGCGAGCGTCTTGGCCACCGATTCCACGCGGTAGGCTTCGATCACGTCCCCCACCTTGATGTCCTCGTAGGATTCGAGCTTGATTCCGCACTCATAGCCGGTGGCGACGGAGCGGGCATCGTCCTTCTCGCGCCGCAACGTGGCGATCCGGCCTTGGTACACGATCGTACTATCGCGCAAGAGTCGCACCATCGCTCCGCGGTGCACTTCGCCGTCCGTCACGTAGCAGCCCGCAATGTTGCCGAGCGAGGACGAGCGGAAGACCTGACGGATCTCGACGTGCCCCGTGACGATCTCCTTCGACTCCGGCGTCAGCATGCCCTCCAGGGCGAGGCGGACGTCTTCGATGGCTTCGTAGATGACGCGGTAGGTGCGGATATCGACACCTTCTTGCTCGGCCAGTTTCTGGGCGCGTGGACTCGCGGTAACGTGGAACCCGATGATCACGGCGTTGCTGGCGCTGGCGAGGAGAATGTCCGACTCGTTGATACCGCCGACGCCGGTGTGAACCAATCGTACTTCCACTTCTTCGTTGCCCACCTTGGCGAGGCTGGATTCGAGTACGTCGACGGAGCCTTGCACGTCGGCCTTGAGCACGACGTTCAGGATGTTCTTCTCGCCGGCCAGCATGTGCTGGTGGAAGTCTTCAAGCGTGACGCGGCGCACGGCGCGGCCTTGTTTCTGGCGCGAGTAATCGGCGCGCTTCTCGGCGATGGCGCGGGCGGCGCGCTCATCCTCGACGGCGGCAAACTGATCGCCGGCGTTGGGCGGCGCGCTGAACCCAGTCACCACCACCGGGGTAGCGGGACCGGCCTCCTGGATAGCCTCGCCCTTGGAGTTGTGCAGGGAGCGGACGCGGCCGTAGGTCTCGCCCGCCAGAAACACGTCGCCGACGCGCAGGGTGCCTTTCTGCACGAGGACCCACGCTACGGGGCCTTGCCCGCGGGAGATTTCGGATTCGATGATGACGCCGCGCGCTCGGCACGAGGGGTTGGCCTTGAGTTCGAGCATTTCGGACTGGAGCACGAGGAGTTCGAGCAGTTCCCCGATGCCTTCGTTCTTCTTGGCCGAGATATTGCGGATGATGGTCTTGCCGCCCCACGCCTCGTCGACCAGCTCAAAGCGGGTCAACTCTTGCCGGATGCGATCCGGCTGGGCATCGGGCTTATCGATCTTGTTGACGGCGACCACGATGGGGACGTTGGCGGCCTTGGCGTGGTCGATGGCCTCGATCGTCTGCGGCATCACGCCGTCGTCCGCGGCCACCACGAGCACGACGATGTCGGTCGCCTGGGCGCCCCGCGCGCGCATGTGGGTGAAGGCTTCGTGACCGGGCGTGTCGAGAAACACGACTCGCCCGTCGCCGATGGGCACATCGTAGGCCGCGATGTGCTGGGTGATGCCGCCTGCTTCGCCCTCGGCCACATTGGCCGTGCGCACACGGTCGAGGAAGGTCGTCTTGCCGTGGTCCACGTGCCCCATCACGGTAATCACGGGCGCGCGCGGTCTGAGCGAGGCCGGATCGTCGGGCTCTTCAGCCAGGACCTTGTCTTCTTCGGGGATCACCGAGCGGATCTCAAATCCTCTGGGCTCAGCGATTTTGCGGATAACATCAATTGTGAGCGTCTGGTTCTTGGTGGCCATGATGTTCAGGTCCATCAGGTCCAGAATGACGTCGTTCACCGGCACTTCCATACTCGCGGCCAGATCCTCGAGCGACATCGTGTCTTCGACTTCAATGATGCTCGGGGTCGCGGCCTGCTCAATCACATCCATTTCGTCGTCCTCATCACGGCCGCGCCGGCGCTTGCGTTTGCGGGCACCGGGTCCCAACATACCGCTGGCCGCATACGTGCGGACGGCGGCGGCGGCGTTGCGGCGCATGCTTTCTTCCGCACGTTGCTTCTCGGCGCGTTTCTGTCGCTTGCGCGCGGTCTTTCCCGTTCCCCCTTTGCGTTGATCGATGACGCGCTGCACCTGCATGCGTTGTTGACGCTCAGCGGCGCGGCGTTGCACCTCGGCCACAACGGCAGGGTCGGGCTTTGCGAGTGGGCGGGCGGCCAGTTTCGACTTTCGTTCTTCTTCTTCCTCTTGGCGGCGTTCCGCCTCAGCGAGGACAGGAGAAAACTCTTCTTCTTCTTCGACCTCGGCGGCTTCGGCTTCGGGCAGTTCAATTTCAGTAGCCTGAACGTGGGTACCGTCGGCGCGGACGACTTCGACAAGCGGCTCGTCCTTCACGACTGCGGCGCCGATGACGATTTCGGGGCCCTTGGGCTTTTCTTCGGCCTTCTTGGGCTTGGCCTTGGGCTTTTCCTTGGCCTTTTCTTTGGTTTTTTCCTGTACCTTATCTTCGGGGGCCAGCACCTCGCCCGTTACGAGGGCCTCGGCGGATTCGCCCCGGATGATCTCGGGCATGGGATGCGCGGCGTCTTCGTGTCCGGGTTCAGCCCCATGCGCCACGGTTTCCGCATCTAGAACCGTCTCATCGCCTTCGACCGCCGCGGCGCCGGGTTTCTTTGCCGTGGCAGGCTTCTTCTTCGCGGCGGCTTTGCGGCGGGTTTCCGCGCTCTTCTGTGCGGCCAGACGCAGCTTCTCTTTCTTCTTCTTTTCCTTTTCGATACTGCTGAGCTTGGTTTCGCGGACGCGGTCGGCCACCGCGGGGTCGTCGGCCACCTCAATGAGCAGGTCGCACGCCTCATCGCCGATGGTTGATTCCACATTCTCCACGTCGATGAGCATGTAGCGCAGCCGCTCGATCGCCCACTCCGGGGACACGTCAAGACGATCGGCTAAGCTGGAAACAGTCTGCATGTACCTGG
>JADLCA010000260.1 GCA_020847495.1 Candidatus Hydrogenedentota bacterium
CGAGCAATTCGAGAACGACGACGAGGCCAACCGTATGCTCGCCCGCAACATGCGCGCACCCTGGAGCATCACCGTGTAGCGCCCGGCCAAGAGAAAAAGCACAGGCGAGGGAGCCTATGCCTTGAATCGAATCGGACGGATCCGACCGATTGGACTGATAGGTCCAGCCGGGCAAGCGCGTGTGGACAGGCGCCCTCGCCTGTCATCCCATTCGGTCCAATCGCCGGCGCGCAAAGCCGTCGTTTCCTTATGGCTCTGCTATCCCCGCCCCACCGCGATTCCACGACAGCGACGGCCACAGGATCACATCGCTATCCATCCCCGCCGTAGCCACCATCCTCATGTCACGATCCATCGCGATATCCAGCGAACCGTGTTGCAGTGAAACCAGCAAAGCGCCGCTTTCGCTATCCCACACATTGCACCCCGCGTTGTCGCTCGTCATAAGCCGCTTCCCATCCGCGGAATAGTCAACGGTGTTCGCGCGAATCGTGTGCCCCTTCATCTGCTGCACGATGTCGCCGGTGTTCAAGTCCCATATCAGCACGGCCCCCGAAGCGTAAGACGCCGCCAAACGCGCTCCGCGCGGATCAAAGGCCACCCCGTATGCCCACTCTTCATCCGCGGGGAGGACGGATACGAGCGCCCCCTCAGCCGGATCCCAGGTGCGGACCTTTCCATCCCTGCACGCTGTGGCAACGAGACGGCCGTCTTCGCTCCAATCCACGCTATCAATGACTTCGTTGTGCCCCTCCAACGTATGCAGGAGAGTTCCCGACTCCGCATCCCAGATCGCTCCCTTTGCACTTAGCGCCTTCTCGGCGTCCCAGCCCCCGGAAATCAACTGCCGCCCGTCCGGACTATACGCAATGGAACGAACACCGTTTGTATGCAAATCCGCGGAAAACTCCCGTACCTTGTTTCCCGTCGCGATATCCCACGTGATGACCCGATGATCGGAGCCCGAGGTCGTGACCCACTTCCCATCGGGATGAAACGCAATGCAGTACACCGGCTTCGTGTGCCCTTCCAGAATGTGAAGCGGCTTGCTCGACGCGACATCCCAAAGAATCGCACGCGTGTCTCCGCCCGCGGACCAATGCCCAGCCCCACTGGCAAGCACCCGGCCATCCAGGCTGAACTCCACCACGTTCACATCCGCCGTATGACCCCGCAGACGAACAGCCCCAAGCGGCTTTCCCGCGTCCCAGATACGCGCATTCGTGCCGCCTACAATGGCCAGTCTTGCCCCATCGGGACTGAATAGCGTGCGAATAACAGCGGACGTCACTCCAATTGAGTTGTTCCTCTCCAATCCAGTGTCAGGATCCCAGAAGATCACCTTGCGGTCGTGGCTCGCCGATACCAAGGTTGCGCCGTCAGGAGAAAACGTAACGGACCACACCTTCTGCACGTGACCTCGAAATGTGCGCAGCAAATCCCCTGCTTCATAATCCCAAAGCTTGGCTGTATCGTCGCATCCGCACGATGCCAGTTGCTTGTGCCCCGGGCGGAACGCAATCTGGATGGCGCCCGAGACGCCGAAATGCAAATTGGTGGGATGCGCCCGAAGTTGGTGAACAATCCGCCCCTCCGAAGAATCGAACACAACTACCCGCCCATCCGTGCACGCGGCCGCCGCCCGCGTCCCCATCGCCTCCACAGCCACACTCTGAACTTCGGTTTCTCCGAAGTCCAGCACATGAAGTGTCTCGCCTGTCTCCGCGTCCCACATCCGTACCGTGCCGTCGAGAGAGCCGCTTATCACACGCTTGCCGTCGGACGTATAGCAGATCGCCTGCACGTCCTTCTCATGCCCGGTCCATCTTGCGATCAGATCACCCGTTTCGGCGCTCCAGACTTTGACCGATCCCGCGTCGCCCGACGAGGCAAAGACATCACCCTTCGGGCTGAACGCGACCGAAGGCCGCTCGATGGCTCCCGTGTTGACTCGTAGAATCTCCGTCGCCTCCGCTACATCCCACATGACAACATCGCCGCCCGTGCAGATCGCAAGCAGCCGTGATCCATCTTTGTTGAAACAGGCGTCTTGCGCTTCGATGGTCAGCCCCGGCATCGCCGTCGAGGTGGCGTCGCACACGTATCGCAGCCAGCCCCATTCCCAATGCCGCAATTCAGGCGGGCATTGCGCCAACAGTGGTCGCGCCACTTCGATTCTGGCCTCATTCACGTGGCGCTGCGCCAGATTAATCGATACGTTGTAGAGGCGATTCTCCGATTCCAGGCGCAGGTTGTGCTCGACGATCTTCGCCGCGCGGTTACTCACATATGCATAAACACCCAACGCAAGCAATGCGCACGCCGCCAGCGCCCCCGTGACAAGAATTGCCCGGTACCGACGAACCACCCGCCGGGTCAGATCGGAAACGCGATACGTGTACGCATTCACCAACCCGCCAGCCTGGAACCGCTCCACCTCCTCTGCCAGTTCCTTTGCCGACTGGTACCGGCACGCGGGATCGCGTTCCATCGCCTTCCTGCAAATCGCAACAAGCTCCGGCGGGAGATGCTTCGACAGACGCCGTAGATCCTCGGGTTCCCCCGCCACAACTTGCTTCAGGATTTCCTTGCTCGCTTCACCTGTATACGGCGGTTGTCCCGAAAGCAGCTCGTAAAGCGCCGCACCCAGCGAGTACACATCGCTCCGCTCGTCCACACGCTCCAACAGCCCCAGCGCCTGCTCCGGCGGCATGTACATCGGCGTGCCCACCGCCTGCCCATGCGCCGTCTTCTCAAGGGACTTCTCTTCCCCCAGTTCGATAGCCTGGAGGGAGCGGGCGATGTTGCCGGCGTGCAGATCTTCGGATTCCCTGGACTTGGCGAGTCCCCAGTCGAGCACAACCGTTTCACCGAATTCGCCAACCATGACATTGCTCGGTTTGATGTCCCGATGGATTACCTTGCGGCTGTGCGCGTACGCGATCGCGTTGCACAAATCGATGAAGTGGGGGAGTAATCTCAGGCGTTCTTCGAGGGTCGGCGCTTCCACGATGGCCTGCGACATCGTTCGCCCGCGCACCAGCTTCATGGTGTAGTACAGACTGCCATCCGCGCGATGGCCCAGTTCATATACCGGCACTATCGAAGGGTGCTCGAGCTGACCCGTAATACGCGCTTCCTGCAGAAAGCGCGCCATCATCGGCGCCGTCAGTCTGCTGGACGATTTCCCATCGCCCTGGGGCGCTGGAATCGGCAGCAGTTCCTTCAGCGCGATCTGGCGGCCCAGGTGCTCATCGTGCACCACCAACACACGCCCCATCCCGCCGCGCCCATACTCCCCGATCGACTTGTACCGCCCGGGCGCCTCCTCCACCCCCGCGACATCCGCTATCGCCCGCACCGCGCCAACTGGCAGAAAAGGAATGGTCGAGCACAGGTGGCCGGATTCCGTGACGGCCAGGGTTCCCAGGAAAGACTCCTCCACCCTTCGACTTCCCCCCACGGATTCCAAAGCCTTGCAAACGTCTCCACCACACGCGTCGATCGCCTTTTCCAGCGCATTATCGACCAGGGCGCGGTCGATCTCGCTGAAGGCTTTCGTTTCAACGAGATAGTCCCCAATATTCCTGCTCGGATCCGCTACCCACAGCGAACCCGCCACCGCCGACTGCTCTCGTGTGACCCGCCCGCTTTGCACCGCCAGGATCCCAAACAGAAGGTTCCGGTCTCTATCCATCTGAGGCCGCTCCCCGACACTTGCTGACTGCGGGGATGATACCACGTTTGATGTTACGGATACTCAAGAGCCGAGGTAGCCAAGCGAACGCAGTCGCGATCTCTCCAGGCGGCCACCTGCAGCTCGTCTCCCGCACAAGCACGACTCCAGTTCCTTTTGCCTGCCCCGGTGTTGCCCGATGCCGTCATTCCCGCGCTGCCACGCAGGCGGGAATGTCGCAGTGAATTGGCCGTAGGTCGATCGAGAAGGGCGGACGCGCGACACAGAGTCCGAGGTGGACATAGGCGCCATCTGCGAGCTGACCTCATCTTCTCTGCGTTCCCAATCTCCCGTTTTCAGATCGGTGCAAATCGGTGCAATCGGTGGACGCTCTCTTCATCAGGTCTTTGGCTTTGCCGCATGGCCTCTTTGCGTTCCATTTGGCTTGTCCCCGTCCCTTTGCTGGTCTCTTGCTCGTCAGAATCGACCGCGAAAAGGCGTCGCACCTTCAGCGCTCAAGAGTGGGGGTGCCGTGTACCCAGGGCGGCGCTTCGCTCTGCCCTGGGCTGGTATCGCGCCGGCCCTTCAGGCCTCAAGAGAGCCACCGTCTTCTCAATAGACTTCCTCTTCATC
>JADLCA010000261.1 GCA_020847495.1 Candidatus Hydrogenedentota bacterium
CCTGGATGCTGCCCGAATCGACGGTTGCGGCGAAGTCGGAATCTACTGGCGCATCGTGCTGCCGCTGTTGCGCCCCGCGCTCGCCGCGCTCAGCATCCTCGTGTTGATCAACAATTGGAACAACCTCATGTGGGCCTTCATCGTTCTGCGAACAGAGGACTTGTACACCCTTCCTCTGGCAATCTACTTTCTGCAGGGCGAGTTGCGCACGCCATATGGGCAGATCATGGCTGGGAGTCTCATCGCCACGGCCCCACTGATTGTTGCGTTCCTGGTATTTCAACGCCACTTCATAGCAGGCATTTCAAGCGGCGCGGTCAAGGGATGACGCGGCATTTACAGACCCGGAAGTGAGCAAGGAAGGAGGAGAATGTATGGTACACATCGCACGTCTGCTTGCCGGAGTCGCGGTCCTTATCAACGCCGCGTCAGCAGCGGCCGCCGCGGAGGCAGTGAATAATGGTGAGTTCGCCTTGAAGGATGGCGACCGGGTCGTCTTCTACGGAGACAGCATAACCGAGCAACGGCTTTATACCACCTTTGTCGAAACCTTCGTGGCCACACGCTATCCGAATCTCGATATCGCGTTCTTCGCAAAGGGCGTGGGAGGAGACGCGACATGGGGCGGTTGGATGGGAACCATCGATGAACGCGTTTCCCGTGATGTGAAGCCCTGCGACCCCACCGTGATCACGATCATGCTCGGGATGAACGATGGTGGCTACGTGCCTTTCGATGAAAAGATTCTGGCGGCATATCAGGAGTGGTATGGCAAACTGCTTGCCCTCATGACGGCCACCGCGCCCAACGCCCGCATTACGCTCATTGGCGCATCTCCGTACGACGACTGGGCGCACCCCGACACAGCATTTCACGGATACAACGGCACTCTACTCCGCTTCGTGGACCATGTGCGGACCTTGGCCGCAGAGAATCAGCTTGGTTTTGTCGACTTCAACTGCCCTGTCGCCGAGTTCATCAACAAGGCCCTTGCGGCCGATATGGCGGACGCGAAGAAGATCATTCCCGACGCAATCCACCCGGCTCCCGCCGGGCACCTGGTGATGGCCGCGGCTCTGTTGAAGGCGTGGAATGCCGAGGGAGTCGT
Organism: Candidatus Hydrogenedentota bacterium; assembly: GCA_020847495.1. GTDB lineage: Bacteria > Hydrogenedentota > Hydrogenedentia > Hydrogenedentales > SLHB01 > JAHDWY01. Next base: position 1,109 of record JADLCA010000261.1, read on the forward strand.
GAGCGAGGTCACGGTGGACGCGGCGGCCTCATCCGTGCTTCAGGCAAGCCACGCCCAGGTCCGCGACCTGAGCGCCCTCACCTGGAAACAGCGCGACGATGCCCTCCCTTTCCCCACGAACCCGGATTTGGAACTCGCGTTGAAGTACACGGACTTCTCTGATGTTCTCAACCGGCAATGGTTGTGTGTCAAGGGCCTGGAACCGGGCAATCACACCCTGGAGATTGATGGACAGCCCGTCGCCACACTCTCGGAGGAAGACTGGGCTCGGGGAGTCAATCTCGCACTCTACGACACGCCTATGAAGAAGCAGGCCGCGGAGGTGTTCCAGGCAACGGTGAAGCGGAATGAAGCGGCGTTCACGCAATGGCGCAACGTGGAGTTCGCCTTGGCGGGTTACCAGTCCACCCCGGACGCGTCAGCCGCGCTGGGACGCCTGGAGCGCGAGATCCGGAGCCAGCAACGCGAGAAGTCCAGTCCGGTGGAGAGGCAGTACCGGATTCTACCGGACGCCAGCGCATCCGGTGCCTGAAGCACGCGGTATCCACGTCAAGTCAGGGCCGCTTCCATATGGACCTCTATCGAGGCACGGGCGTACGGTTTCGGCCCAATGCTGGTATACTTAGGGCGAATGATGGCAGTCCACTTCAACGGGAATCAAGGGGAGGGCACTTGCGTGCGGGACTTCAGATGCTTGGATCGCGCCGCGTCATTTCTTCTTGCCGCTATGGTCCTCATTCCCTCGCTCGTGACTGGCGCGCAGTCGCCCGGTGCGGACGGTAAACAGCCGGCACGTTCACAGGCCCGCGGGGAACTTGTCCATTACTACAACGGGAACATGCGGGTAAATTTTGTTCTATCGCTTGACACCCTTGAGATCACCCCGCCTTCAAATACAACCGTGACGCCGCGCTCCGTGAGTTCGGTGTTGCCCGGGGCCACTGCGCAGCCGCAGATGGAACCGGGCGTGCTGCGGGTTACTTTGCCCGTCCACGCTGCACAACGAGCCGGGTTGGAGGAGACCGCGAAATTCGTCCGGGCCGAAGGGTATTCCGTTCGCCCCATCCTGTATGGAGAAACCGCAGCGCCAACCGGCTCAAGCGCGCAAATCCCGACCGGGCAAATCAGCGTGAAACTGGCGGACGGTCACAGCCTCGACGAAATCACGTCGATGTACAGGGTCCGCGTGGTTGAGAAGTTGCCGTACAGTCAAAACACGTACATCGTGGCAACGGAAGATGTGGGGCTCCTGTCGAGCATCGAAACCGCCAACGCGATTTACGAATCCGGGCTTGTCGAATTCGCAACACCGCTTATTCGTAGACAGCAGTCCAAGCGCCTCATCCCCAACGACACCTTGTTCGGCAACCAGTGGCATTTGCGCAATACCGCGCAGAGCAGCGCGGGGACGGGCGCTGTCGCGGGAAATGACGTCAATGTCACGCCGGCATGGGATGACGTAACAGGTGAAGGCGTCAATATTGCCATTGTCGATGATGGCCTTGAGCAGACGCACACCGACCTCACGGCCCATGTCAATTCAGCCCTGGGTGTCGACTTCAACAACAACGACAATGACCCCACACCCTTGCCGGGCGATAGCCATGGCACTTCGTGCGCGGGAGTCGCTGGCGCGGTGGGGAACAATGGAACCGGGGTGTCTGGCGCAGCGCCGGACGCGACCCTGATCGGCGTGCGTCTCATCGGGCTTCCGGCCACGGATGCGGACGAGGCCGATGGCTTGGGCTATCTGGTTGACCCCGCTGAACCAGGCAACCGAATCTGGATCAGCAGCAACTCCTGGGGGCCTTCGGATGACGGCGCCACCGTGGAGACGTTTGGCCCACTCGCCAAGCTCGCTCTTGAAAATGCCGTGACCACTGGCCGGGGCGGCCGCGGCATCGTGTTTTGCTGGGCTGGCGGGAATGGCCGCGAAGATAACGATGACTCCGGCTATGATGGTTACGCTTCGAGCCGGTACACCATCGCGGTTGCGGCATCTGGGGCCAATGGGCGTTTCTCGTATTACAGCGAGTACGGCTCGGCGATTCTTGTGAATACGCCTTCATCCTGGGATAACGGCAGCATCACGACCACCACGACCGGGAATTCCTACACGTCTGGATTCACCGGCACGTCTTCCGCAACGCCACTCGCGGCGGGAGTGATCGCGCTGATGCTGGAGAAGAACCCGTTTCTCGGATGGCGCGACGTGCAGCATGTTCTTTCGGAGACCTCCACACAGAACAATCCGGCTGATGCCGGGTGGCAAACAAACGCTGCAGGGCTGCATTTCAATCACGCGTATGGGTTCGGCCGCGTGAATGCCGTCGATGCGGTGGGCGCGGCCGCTACATGGATCAACGTTCCTGCCGAAACGACGCCGCTCACCAACAGCGAATCCGTTGTAGTGTCCATACCGGACTTCAATCCCGTGGGGATAACTCGCAGTCTTGCGCTTTCGGGTCCTCCGGATTTCGTGGCCGAGCACGTGGAGGTCACCGTGAATGCCGTCCACCCGTTTCGGGGCGATCTTCAGCTCAAGCTCACGGCACCCAGCGGTACGGTTTCCACACTTGCCCGGCAGCGCAATGGAGATGGCGGGAGCGGCCTGAGCAACTGGCTCTTCACATCGGTCGCGCACATGGGCGAGGATCCCAACGGCACTTGGACACTCAATGTGGCGGATGTGGCGGAGTTGGATGTTGGGGCCCTCACAAGCTGGTCAATAGAGGTCTACGGATACATCCCCTCTACCGATCAAGACGGTGACGGCCTGCTCGACACTGTGGAAGGCAACGCCGATCGTGATGGAGACGGTTTGCAGAATTACCTGGATACCGACAGCGACGGCGATTCGCTTGGCGACGCGGCGGAGGCCGCAGCACCGGAAGGGATCGACCCGGATGGAGACTTCATTCCGAACTATCTGGACATCGACTCCGATGGAGACGGATTCTCCGACGCACAGGAAACCTTGAACGGGACCAGCCCCTACAATCCTCTCGACACTCCCAGCGTTCCCGTCGTCACGTGGCCTGTTGCCTTGGGTGTGGGAATAGCGGGCGCCTTCATTCTGCGGCCGCGCCGGCGGGCCAACTCAGGATTCCAATCCTGGGTTTAGCCTCCGCCCTTCGCGCAGTCCCGGAGGGCGGAGGGGGGCGGCCAAACAAAGACAACTGCGCCGCTGCCAGGACTTTGATGCGAAGATGTGCGCGGCAGACTATGTGAACCGTCGGGTCGATCACTTGAGCGAAGCGCTTGTCTGTCACGCCGCGCGCGTGACGAGCGAGGCAGTACCGGAATGCCGTCCTCTGGTTTCTTTGCGTACCCCTGCGGCTTAGTCCGCTCCTGCCTGGAACCGGCCTGAGGACTGGAGAATCCGGAGCGGCCGGGACACTTCATGCGGCGGCTTGCGCCGGATTCATGCTAGACTATACCCAGCGTGACGGGACTCGCCTCCGTCGGCCGTGGGGTGCACATACCCGGTGCGCGCCATTTGTGGGAGTGTTTTCTATGAACTTGCCGCGCGTCTGTGTGGGGTCTTGGAGACTCCGCTTGGCCATGCTCGCCGCCGTGGGGGTGGCGTGCCTGCCGACTCCAGAGATTGCCGCGCAGAACACGGACCCGCCCACTCAGTGGACCACCGTCAATCACGAGGCCATTTGGAAGCAGCAGGTGGAGGATACGACCGACCGCCTCGGGATCACTGGAGATGACAAGAGCGAGTTGTCCGCCCTCTATCTCGCCAAGCGAAAGGTCCTGCAGGAGCAGTTGGACGCCCTTGATTTCCGCAGCCCGAACAGCCAGAACACCTACGAGGATTATCGGAAACTTGTGGAGACCGAGCGTGACAAGTTCAATGCTGCGCTCACACAAGTTCTGGACAAGGAACAGGCACTGGCCGTTGCAGGCAGTCTGGGCTCGTTCAGCCGTCAATGGGACAGTCTTCTGGCCGAGTGGGGAGCACTGGACCTCGATCCAGAAAAGAGCAAAGAGGGCCGCCGCATGATTGCCGCGTACATTGCGGACTGGGCAAATCTTCGCGGGACCAGCCCGGCCAACGGCGATGCCGATTCCTTGCGCGACGAGATGGACCTCCTCAAGGTGAGTCTGGACCTGTCTCTGGCCACCTTGCTCACCGACGAACAGCAGACCGAGTGGCAACGCAGGACTCAGTCTGGAGGCCAGCGCCTTCGCGCTCCTGGCCGAAGACGCCGGTAATCCGCATATCTCCCAACGCGTAGCGGGCGGTCAGGTCCACACCGTCCCCCGCGTAGCGGGCGGTCAGATATCCTCTGGCAATGGCCCACAAGCTCGCTTGAGAGCCATGGCGTTACCACGCGGGGTGCGATAAGACCGGCGAGTCCCGGCGAACTCCGGACTAGAAGCACCCTGCTACCTGATGCTACACTGCGTTGCTATGAATCACGACGACAAGCCTCTCATCGTTCAATCTGATCGATCCATCCTCCTCGAGACGGATGGCCCGCGCTTCGAGGATGCCCGGGACAGCATCGCGGCGTTTGCCGAGCTGGTGAAATCGCCTGAACACATCCACACGTACCGCATTACGCCTCTATCCCTCTGGAACGCTGCCGCGGCGGGCATGAAGGCGGATGAGATCATCGGCCACCTTCGCGCCTTCAGCCGCTATGAAGTTCCCGATAACGTCCTGGTCGATATCCGCGACAATGTGGCCCGCTACGGAAGGTTGAAGCTTTTCAAGAAGGAAGATGGAGGCGACCTCGTCTTGTTTTCCGAAGACAGCCTCCTGATCACCCAGTTGCTGGGCCAGAAGTCGCTGCAACCCTACGTATCAGGCTCACCCGACGGGCACCATATTTTCATCCGGCCGGCCGATCGCGGAAATGTCAAGAGCGCCCTGATCAAGCTTGGGTTTCCGGTAGAAGACCTGGCGGGCTACGTCGAGGGCGCCCCGCTGAAACTGGCCCTGCGGGAGACCGCATTGACCGGAGCCTCGTTCGGTCTGCGCAAGTACCAGGTCGAGGCGGTCGAGGCCTTCTACATGAATGGGTCAAACCATGGAGGAAGCGGTGTCGTCGTGTTGCCCTGCGGCGCGGGTAAGACCGTCGTAGGCATTGCGGCGATCGAGCGGCTGCAGACCCAGACCCTCGTCCTGACAACCAATACCGTGGCGTTGCGCCAATGGCGCAACGAACTGCTGGATAAGACGACTCTGTCTGAAGATCAGTGCGGCGAATACAGCGGCGACTCCAAGGAAATCCGGCCGGTCACCTTCGCGACCTACCAGGTGTTGACGTACCGGAAGACCAAAGACAGCCCCTTCGTCCACTTCAATCTGTTTGACGAAGGCAATTGGGGGCTCATTCTCTACGATGAAGTGCACCTGCTCCCGGCGCCGGTGTTCCGCGCAACGGCCGCCTTGCAGGCGCGGCGCAGGCTGGGGCTGACCGCGACACTGGTCCGCGAGGACGCACGGGAGGATGATGTATTCAGCCTCATCGGCCCCAAGAAATACGACATGCCCTGGAAAGTGCTTGAGAAACAGGGCTGGATTGCGCAGGCGCTTTGTTCGGAGGTGCGGGTGCCGCTCCCCCATGATGAGCGCTACCGGTACGCCATCGCCGACAAGCGCGGCAAATTCAAGATCGCCTCGACGAATCCGGTGAAGACGTCGGTCTGCGAAACCCTGGTCTTGCAGCACAAAGATGACAACGTGCTCATCATCGGCCAGTACCTCGACCAATTGACAGTCCTTGCCAAACACTTCAAGGCCCCCATTATCACGGGCCAGACCCCGAACAAGAAACGCGAGGAACTCTTCGCGGCGTTTCGCTCCGGAGAATGCAAACTGCTCATCGTGTCGAAGGTGGCCAATTTCGCCATCGATCTGCCCGACGCCAATGTGGCCATCCAAGTCTCCGGCACCTTCGGTTCGCGCCAGGAAGAAGCGCAACGCCTCGGCCGGATATTGCGGCCCAAGAGTGCGGGCACCATAGCACGGTTCTACTCGCTCGTCTCGCGCGACACATGCGACCAGGACTACAGCGTGAAGCGGCAGCTCTTCCTGACGGAGCAAGGTTACCGGTACGAGATTCGCAACGCCGACGAACTGGAGACCGCCGTGCCGGTCTGAATGTCCCCTCGGACCCGATCCTGCAATTCTGGCGCCCGCGCCGCGCGCGGCAGCAGTTCGTAAGGAGAGCCATGGCGGAGATTCGGTTGTATACGGGTACTGCCCGCTCCGAAAGGGCATCGTATCTCGACGATCTCTTACGCTCGCAATGGGGAGAGTCCATGCTGATTCTCCCAACGCGTTTCGCGGCGAACCGCCGGCTCGAGAGGATCCTGCGCGAGAGCGGCCGGGTTGCGGCATGGGGCCATACCGTGCTGGCGTTCGAGGACTTCGCCACACTCATTCTCCGTTCAGAAGGCCACGCTGTCCTCGCGATTCAGGAACTCGAGCGGCGGCTCCTCGTGGACGGCGTCGTGCGCAAGCTCGCTTCCGGGGGAAGGCTGGACGCGCTGGGAAACGCCGCCGTGTCTCCCGGCTTCGTGAAACATGTCCTGCACGTCATCACGCAGCTCAAACAGGCGGCCATCGATCCGGCGCATTTCAGGGCGCTCCTCTCTGAACGCAAGCAAGCGTCCTGGCTGGACGAGATCGTGGCACTCGTCTACGAAGGGTACCAGGCCACGCTGCTCGACACCGGCTGCTACGACCGCGTGGGCATCTATTGGCGGGCGGAGGTGGCCGTTCGTGAAGGCCGCCCAAAAGTCCTGGATGGCCTCCGCACGCTGTTAATCGACGAGTTCGACGACTTCACCGCATCCGAGTTCCGGCTGATTCAGAGTCTCGCGGCCCATGTAGACGCCGTCGGCTTCGGTCTACCCTTCAACCGCAGCGCCGGCAGCCAGCGGGATGTGTACCGCATTCCCCACGAAACCGCCGAGCACATCCAGCGGTTTTTCCGTGTCGCGGAGCACCGGGAGTTTCCCGAACCTGCGCCGCATTCCTGCGCCGAGTATTTGGCCACGGAAATCTTCTGGCGGGACCGCCCCCAGCCTAAGCCGGACTTGCAGCGCAACGTTGAATTGATCGCATGCCCCGACCTTCGCCAGGAAGTTGAAATCATCGGGCGACGCGTGAAGACCCTCCTGCTGGACCACAAGGTGTCCGCGGAACGCGTCGCCGTCGTGTTTCGCACGCCGGCGGATGTCGCCTCCACCGTAAAGAGCGTCTTCCGGGAATTCCAGATCCCGGTTCGTATGCAAACGCCGGATCCCCTCCTGGAAACGGCGCCTGCAGCCTTCCTGCTGGCCCTGTTCGAAGTCGCGGATGGATGGGCGCGGGACGCCGTGCTTGACGTCTTGCTTTCTCCCTGTTTTCCGCAAGCATCCCACGCGCCCGAAGCAAGGCGGCACTGGAACTTGTTTCGCGTGCTCGCGCGCCGCGCCGGTATCATCGAAGGCTGCGAAGAGTGGCGCATGCGCCTCGAGTGCTTGCTGGCCCAGCTCGAACAAGGCTCGGGCGAGTCTGTCGCGGACTTGAAGAAGCAGGCGCCGGCCGCGCTCGACGCGGCGAAGTCTCTCGTGCATGCCGTGCAGTCACTCGCCGAACTGCGGGCGGAGATCCCGGAATCCGGAGAGCCTCGCTCGTTCATTTCGGCAATGGAATCGATCCTGGACCGCGTGAGAGAGTATGCAATTGCAGACCCGGTAACAGGCACGGACGCGCGCTTCTCACGTTTGGCGGAGATTGAAGCCGTGCGCGAGGCGCTTGGCAGGCTGGATGCCTGGTATGAACGCGGGCGCGCCGTATCCGAGTACCAGCGCGACGACTTTCTGCGCGTATTTCGCGCCGCCCTCGCGGACGCGGCGCGGCCACGCGATGTGTCTCCCCCCGCTGTCCACTTCCTGTCCCCGGAGGCCCTCCGGCACCGTGATGTGGACTACGTGTTTCTGGGAGGCATGAACGAAGGCGTGTTTCCACGTCCGCCCGCGCTCGGCGCAATCTACACGGAAGCCGACCTGCAGGATTTCAAATCCCTGGAGGTCAGATTCCAGGACAGTGCTTACTGCGCGAGCCACGAGATGTTGCTCTTCCGGCACGTCGTCGCCTCGGCCAAGCAGGCGTTGTTGGTGACTTGGCATGAACAGACGCCGGAAGGACTTCCTGCCAGCAGGAGTCCATTTCTGATCGACACCCTCGAACTCCTGTCGGGGTGCGGGATCGACCCTGTGACCTGTGATGCACCGGCCTTTGCTCCTCGCCCCGGTGATGTGGCGTCGGTTCGCGACCTCCGCAACGCGGCGTTTGCCCGCAATGCCGGACTGCGGCAGGTGTTGCCGTCGGAGTGCGCGCCTGTACTCACGGCGCAGCGTATCGAGACGGCCCGTCAGGACTCCTCACAATTCGGTGCGTACGACGGGATTCTCGCGGACGAGGCAATCCGGGCCGAATTGCGGGCCGTGTATGGGCCCGGCCATGAGTTCAGCGTGAGCCAGTTGGAAATGTACGGCGCGTGCCCGTTCAGCTTCTTCATGGAGCGTATCCTCGGCATAGAACCCGAGGAAGATCCGAAGACCGAGTTCGATCCGCGCATCCGCGGGAGCATCCTCCACGAGGTCTTGCAGCGCTTCCACACGTCGTTTCGTGGTAAGGCGCTGTGTGACATTGCCCCTGACGAGGCCGAACCGGTCATGGGCCGCCATCTGGAAGAGGTGTTCGAAGAACGCGCACGGTGGAGCATCAATACGCCGCGCGCGATGCTCGCCGTCGAGAAGGCGCGGTTGGCAGAACGGCTGAACCGCTACCTTCGTATCGGCCGGGAACCCGCCGATAGCACATGGTCTCCCCAGTCCTTTGAGTTTTCGTTTGGCAGAGCGGGGAAAGCGTCTGGCGAGGCGCCAAGCCGCGCCGAACCCTACGTGCTTGATACGCCCGCGGGTCCGGTCCTGTTTTCAGGCCGCATTGATCGCATCGATTTCGATGACAGCGCCAACGCGCGCATCATCGACTACAAATCGACGCTGTCAGTCCAGCAGGCGGATCTGAAGGCGGGCGTATCGCTGCAAATGCCCTTGTACGCGATGGCTCTCGAGGAGTATCTCATGCCGGGCACGCCGTGCGCTGAGGCACGCCTCGTCGAAGTGGGCACGAGAAAGTCCCTTGAATGCCTGAAGACGCGCGACATGACATTTAAGGAACGAGCCGCGTTCGTTCGCGAGAAGATCGCCGCCTATGTGGAGGGAATCCGCTCGGGCGCATTCCCGCCAGATCCTTACAAGGAGCAATGCAGGAACTGCGCAACTCACCGGCCCTGCCGCTTTGATTCCGGGCGCGTGGAGCGCAAGCGGAGCGTCGAGACATGAAACCCACGGCGGAACAGGCGCGCGCCATTACCATGTATGACAGGGACCTATGCGTCGATGCCGGAGCCGGTTCCGGCAAGACGAGCGTCCTCGTCGAACACATCCTGCATGTCCTCGAAAAGCGAGACGCGGACCTGAGCGAGATAGTCGCCATCACCTTCACGGAGAAG
>JADLCA010000262.1 GCA_020847495.1 Candidatus Hydrogenedentota bacterium
AGAGAAACCCCGTGGTGCCCTCGACGACGGCCTGGTAGGTCATGTTGCGCAGCTCGGTAAACGTCGGCGCCCGGTTGTTCTCGCGTCCGTAATCGCCGTAGTTGAACGCCTGTGGCGTGATCCATAACGCGCGCCGTCCCTGCGCGGCATCGCACGCCGCCCGCATGAACTCGGACACCTTCTGGATAGGCACCGCGGCGATGCCGCCCTTCACGAAGCAGGGATACGGGTCCGGCATAAGCACGTCGCCGCCGTCCACATACTTGTAGATGCCCGCAATCGTGTCGTTCAGCATGATGCACGGATGATAGGGGTCTTCCTCGGCCACGACTTCGCGCAGTTGGCGCATTCGCTCCGGCAATGCCGGCACGAGTTCCGGCTCGTCCGCCATGTACCACGCGAACAGGCCGGGATGATCCTTCAACGCGCGCACGCGCTGCCGCACGCCCTCGGCATCATCTTCAGATAGAGGCTGTCCCCACAGCGCCGGCGAATCCGTCATCTCGTGCGAAGGATATGGATCGATCGTGAGCACCTTGCCCGCCGCCGCAAACGCGTCCAAGGTGGCCCGGTTCTTTTCAACGGAATACCAGTGCGCATTGTAGTCATGCGCGGCGTTATAGGGGCAGTCCGGCTTTGCCATTTCCTCAGCAGGCATCGCAAACCACCCAAACGGCAAGAACGGCTCACCGTTGTGCAGTAGTACATTGTTCTCGTCGAGCCGCCACTCGTGATCGACCTTCGGCAACTTGCGGATAATCGTCTCAGCGCGCTCGAACGTTTCTTCATTGCGCTGCAACGCGACCGCGAAGAGGTAACGTCCCACCTCCAACTCCGGGATCCGCAGGGAAACAGTCATCGCATCTTCATTGGCGGGAAAGGTCTGCTGGGCCACCGGCTCGCCCGGCTTCGATTCCGCCGCCAGCGATACCAGCAGGTTTGCCCCCGCGCGTTGCTCCGCGCTCACGGCGAGTTGAAGCGATGCTTGAATGGCGTCCAGCGATTCAGTAGCGTAAATGTTGTTGCGATAGTGCGGCCGCGTCACATTCACGATGATGGGCACATACTCGAGCGTCATCTGGCGTGTGCGCAAGGCCCACAGCGAATCAGGGTTCGCCCGGTCGCGCACTTCGATGGACAGCGTCCCTTCTCCGCGCCGGGGCACAGGGAACGCAAACGTGACTTCCTTCGACTGTCCTGCGTCAAGTCCACCCAGCACATCAGGGCCGGCTATTTCAGCGTCTCCGGCGCGCCACTTCGGCCTCAGAGTGAAGAAGCGGAACGCCCCCGTCTGATTCTCGAGAAAAGTCTTCGCGGTGCAGGTCAGCGCGTCACCCTCAGGCCGCACCTCGATCTCGTATGGATAGCGCACGCCCCATAGGAACTGCGATAGATCAACTCCCGGAAGTTGAAGCGCCGCGTATCGCGTGGGCTGATGAAATCCGCCCGTCAACGGCGCGAACGAGGATAACTCTTCCACCTGCCCCGAACGGCGCTCCCGCGCCACGTTCAGAATCCACCCGCTTTCCCCCTTCACGCTCACGCCGATAACCACGATAGGCACGGCGAGTTCCAGCGTCCATGCATTGGCCTCTGCCATCACACCCACCGTGCAACCCGAATCCCACGCCTGATTGGCCTCGTTGCCTTCGTTGAAGAGTTCCTCGTCAAACACCGCGCCCAGCGGGTTGACGATGAAATGCAGATAGCGGCTGCCTTCCGGGTCCGCGCCCATCATGATCTCGACGCACTCGTCGAGATAGACCTTGCCATCCCGTTCCGCGACACTCTTGACCTGGTTCGCCATGTCCGGTTCATCGGCCCGCACCGCGAAGTAGACATTTGATGCGTCCATGGCCACCTTGAACCGCGTCTGGACCTCGACGATCACTTCAGGCTTATCGAGCAACGAAAACCCGCTGGCCCAAACACCCTCCTGCCACACCGCATCGTCGAGCTTTCCATCAATAAGCGGCGGCGCACCCGCCGCCAGGGCCTGAACGGTCAGGTCCGCCGTGTGACCAAACGGTGCTAGCAATGCCACCGCCAAGAATGTTCGAGCTGCGAGCTTCACGATAGGTGTCCTCCTCTCACGCGTGGCGCATCACTTTTGCAGTCCCTCTGGCCACAGAACCTTACGCAGGGCATCTAGCCGGGCGTTGCCTTCGCTCAGGGTCGGGCAAATCCAGCCGCCTTCATCGAACTCGTTCCACGCATAGATGAGCACGGCCTGTGCATTCGCGGTGTCAGGGTTCGCCTCGCACCACGCGATGGCTTTCTCGAGATGTGCGGCCAATTCTTCAGGTTTGGGCGTCTCGGAGTATTGCTCGATGTCGCCGTCCTTGACCCACGGCACCGGAGTCTCCACGCGCGGCCGCATGTCCCACCCCGCGCTGACGAGCGGCACGACCTCGCACCCCGTGGCCTTGAAGGCATCCCACCATCGCTCGGTGTGAGTCGCGAGTGACGAAAAAGGCGCGGCCTTCGCGCCGCCGTTTGACGCATACGCGCCGATAGCATCCAGGCCGAGTTTCCGAGCCTGATCCTGAAGCACCTCGGGCGACCAGCCTTGCGCGATGATGTACGGGTCGCCTGCACCGGCGGCCTTCGCTGCGGCGCGCAACTGGTCGAATGCGGCTCGCGCCTCCTCCCAGGTCTCGAACCTGCCAGGGCCAACCAGCCCATCGACGCTGTAGAGATACACCACTGGACGGCCGTTCAAGACGGTCTGGTATCCAGGCTCTTTGAAGTACGATACGTAACGCGCCGCCTTGGCAGGCCACGCGCCGGGGCCTCCGCCCGCTTCCCAACCACCTTGCAGATTGAGACAGAAGTTGATCTGCCCTCGGCGCTCGCTCGACAGGTAGAACTTCAATCCAAGGCTCAGCGCGTTCTCCTCGGGATACACGACGAAAGCCCAGTAGTCCAGCCCCGCATCGTGGGCGTAGGCGATTTCCTGATCCATAATCCCCTGCGAGTTGCCACGCGCCTCGACGGCGCCTTCACCAACCGCCTTGCCATAGAACGGCAACCGGTAATGCCAATGCGCGGGCGCCAGCGTCTTCTCGAGGGTCAGCCCCACCTCGGAGGCCGGCCCATGCCACCCATCCCAGCGAATCGCCCCCACCAACACACGGTCTTCGGATGCGACACCGGACTCAGCCCCGAAGACAAGCGCCGCGTAAATGGCCAAACCTATCAGCAGTGTCATGGCTACTCCCTGAGCAGGAACTCGATGTTGTCAATGCCCATATTGAGGAGGAGATTATCGCACAGGTGTATATCCCTTGTTCGAGCGGCGAACCGCTTGTGCTATACTCCCCTCGATAAACGCCCATCGTGTCCGGCAGGAAACCCATTTGCACGTGAAATCACAGGAGTTCTTCTCTCACTGTCGTGATTGCCACGCGGTGGTGAACACTGTCCGCACATGCCCGCCCCGTCTCCGGCGCAAACTGACGTGAGAATATGCCGGAACCCACTGCACCCTCAAAATTCAAACTGCTGTTCCGCTCGCTGCGGCACCGCAACTTCCGGCTGTTCCTCCTCGGCCAGTCCATTTCCCTCATCGGCACGTGGATGCAGATGCTGGCGGTCGGCTGGTTGACCTGGCGGCTCTCCCACGATGCCTTCCTCCTCGGACTCGTCCCCTTCATCGGCCGCTTGCCCACCTTTTTCCTGGCGCCATTCGTGGGCGTCTTGATCGATCGCGTCGACCGCCACCGCCTCGTGATCCTCTCCCAGGTGATGTCGATGATTCAGGCCCTCGCCCTTGCCGCCCTGATGTTCGCCGGGTGGCTGGATATCGGCGGCATCATCGCGCTTCAGTTGTTGCTTGGCTTCATCAACACGGTGGACATGCCCGCCCGCCAATCGTTCATGATCCAGCTCCTCGACGACCGCCAGGACTTGAACAACGCCATCGCCCTCAACTCCTCCGTCGTGAACGCCGCCCGTCTCGTCGGGCCCGCCGTCGCGGGGATATTGGTCCACGCCTTCGGCGAGGGCGTGTGCTTCCTCATCAATGGCCTCAGCTACATCGCCGTAATCGGAGGGCTGCTCGCGATACGAGTGGCGCCCAACCCGCGCGCTGAAGCCGGCACCGACGTCTTGCACAATTTGAAAGAAGGCTTTCTATACGCCTTCGGGTTCCCCCCGATGCGATACATCCTTCTTCTGCTCGCCATGGTCAGCCTTGTGGGGCAGTCCTACGTGAATCTGCTGCCCATCTTCGCCGACAAAGTCCTCGGCGGCACGTCATTCACCCAGGGACTTCTGATATCCGTGTCCGGCGTTGGGGCGCTGATCAGCGCCCTGCGCCTTGCCATGCGCACATCCGTCCGTGGACTCGGACGGATCGTCGGCATGGCGCCGGTCGTCATGGGCATCGGCCTGATAGGGCTGGGCCTGTCCCGTACTCTTTGGTTCTCGCTACCGGCCATGGGATTCATCGGCGTGGGGATGATGTCGCAGATGGCCTCGAGCAACACCTTGCTCCAAACCCTCACCACCGACGAAAAACGCGGACGGGTGATGTCTTTCTACTCGATGGCCTTTCAGGGGATGGTCCCGCTGGGGGCCTTGCTTTCCGGCGGATTGGCCGCGTGGATTGGCGCCCCCTGGACCGTGATTCTCGGTGGCCTATGTTGTATCGCCGGAGGACTCGCGTTCTCCGCGAGACTTCCCCGCATCCGCGAAGCCGTCCATCCCATCTACGTCAGCAAAGGCATCCTCCCCGAAGTGGCCGCCGGCCTCGCCGCCGCCACCGAGCAACCCCTCGCCCCCGAGTCCGTGCAACCGGCCGCCCCGCGTGAAGACGATCATTCGAACAGGACAGGCCTGACAGACGAGACGCTACCGGAGACCCGCATATGAAGTCCGAATACAATCTCGCGAAAATGAAGTCCCGCAAGAATCCCTATGCTCGAAGGCTCAAGAAGCAAACGGCGCCCCGACCGGACAGAGCGGGGCAGAAGCCCGACCAGGGGGAGCACGGGGGAAAGCAGAACGAGCCATGAAAAATGAGGTGCCTGCCTAGTAGCGCCCGGCTTCCACGCCGGGCGTCTTCAGCCTTACCTCTCGCGAAGGCGCCAAGCTGCTAAGCAAGACAAGAGGCAGGGCTATCCCATCATTCGCGAGGCTGACAGACATCGCGTTCCCACACCCGGCTGCCGTTCTCGCGATTTGCGCAGATGGAAAGAACATGGAATGTAATTAATGGTTCTCGCATTACGGCCTGAAGGGCCAGCACCATACTAGCCCTGGGCAGAGCGAAGCGCCGCCCAGGGTAAACGGCCCGCCCCTCGCATTCTTGAGCGCTGAAAGTGCGAACCCATGCCACGCCAAACGACATGGTAGCGCCCGGCTTCCACGCC
>JADLCA010000263.1 GCA_020847495.1 Candidatus Hydrogenedentota bacterium
GATGTGCAGCGCCTGGTGACGGATGATTGGCGGGATGCGGCCCTGCGCCTCTATCTGGACTTGGGGTACGATCCTCTCTTGTTGAATCCCACGTTTCGCGCCCGCTGGGAGGCAATCGCGCAGCGGTTGAACCGTCCTGACATCCTGGAACGGATGCGGACGCCGCCCGCCACCCCGGCCACGCCTGGATTCCTTGGCCGCTTGCTCCGTCTGCTGGGTTTTGGTAGGGTAGCGCCCTCATAAACCGGCGGTTCGGGCGAAACCGCCGCGGCAAGACTTCCAATCGAGGCACGTATTTCTCCCATGAATCGCGATTTTGACGTTATCGTAGTGGGTGCCGGTCATGCCGGCATCGAGGCGGCGCTGGCGTGCGCGCGCAGCGGCCTGCGCACCGCCCTGACCCCGATGGACGTCAACACCATCGGCAAGATGAGCTGCAATCCCGCCATCGGCGGCATCGCAAAGGGGCAGCTCGTTCGCGAGGTCGATGCGCTCGGCGGCGAGATGGGGCGCTGCATCGACCGCACGGGCATTCAGTACAAGATGCTCAATCAGTCCAAGGGTCCGGCAGTGCATTCGCCGCGGGCACAGGCTGACCGCGAGGCCTATCAAAAGGACATGCAGCGGGTCTGCGAGCACCAGGAAAACCTCGCGCTGCAATCGGTCATGATCGATGATTTCGTGGTGCGGGACGGCTCTATTGCGGGAGTCATCACGTCGGATGGAGAGGAAGTCTCCGCGCTGGCCGTGATCGTGTGCACGGGCACCTTTCTCGGAGGCAAGCTGCACTACGGGATGAAGGATGTGCCCGGCGGCCGCTCGGGGGAACTTCCCGCGCTCGCGCTTTCGCAGGCGTACCGCCGGTTGGGATTCCAGGTCAACCGCCAGAAGACCGGCACTTGCCCGAGGCTGCATTGCGACACGATCGACTACAGCGTGTTGCGCGAACAGCCGGGCGATGAACGCCCGCGGCCGTTCTCATTCTCGACGCCCATCGAAGGCTTCGCGCCAAACAAGATCATGTGCTGGCTGACTTCCACCAACGAGCGCACGCACGATATCATCCGCGCCAACCTCGATCGAGCGCCCATGTTCACCGGCAAGATCGACGCCACGGGGACGCGCTATTGCCCCAGCATCGAGGACAAGGTATTCCGCTTTGCGGACAAGAACGAGCACCGCATCTTTCTCGAACCGGAGGGCCTCAACACACCCGAGGTCTACGTCAACGGACTGTCGACCAGCCTGCCAGAAGATGTGCAGTGGGCCATGCTGAAGACCATGCCCGGGCTGGAAGAGGCCCAGATCGTCCGCCCCGGCTACGCGGTCGAGTATGACTTCGTCCAGCCCACGGAATTGAAACTCTCGCTGGAGACCAAGAAAGTGCGCGGCCTTTTTCACGCCGGGCAGATCAACGGAACCTCCGGCTATGAGGAAGCGGCGGCGCAGGGTCTATTCGCCGCGCTCAACGCGATTCGCTATGTGCGTGGCCTGCCTCCATTGCACATCGCGCGCAGCGAGGCCTATCTGGGGGTCTTGGTGGATGACCTCGTGACGCGCGGGGTGCTCGAACCCTATCGCCTTTTCACGTCAAGGGCCGAATACCGCCTATTGCTGCGGCACGACAACGCGGACCTGCGCCTCGCGGCATATGGGATCGCAGGCGACGCGTTTGTCGAAGCGGCCCGGCGCAAGCAGGACCGCATCCATGGCGAGATCATGCGCCTCAAGTCAACCGTGTTGACGCCGACGCCCGAAGTGGCCGAGTTCCTGGCGTCCCGCAATTCCTGTCCGATGAGCGAGCCGCAACCCGCGTCGCGCTTGGTGAGCAGGCCGGACCTGACCATCCAGGATGTGTGGAAGGTCGCCCCACCGGTCGAGCCCCTCACGTTTGAGGAAGCCGAGCAGGTCGAGATCGAGATCAAGTACCAGGGGTATATCGAGCGCCAGGAGCGCGATGTGGCGCGGTTCCGTGCGGCAGAATTGTGGGCCATACCCGTGGACCTCGACTTCTTCGCCATTCAGGGAATGCCCCGCGAAAGCAAGGAACGCCTCGCCCAGGTCCGGCCCGAGAACTTTGGCCAGGCGGCGCGCGTGCCCGGAGTGCGTCCGTCGGATGTCGCGGCGCTGCACATCCATGTCGAGAAACTGGCCCGCTCCAATGCCACCAGGACGGCATGAGTATGGCGGATCTGCAACCAGTCGATCTGCGCAGCGATACGGTGACAAAGCCAACGGCCGGTATGCGCGCAGCCATCGCAGCCGCGGAAGTCGGCGACGATGTATTCGGCGAGGACCCGACGGTCAACGAGCTACACAGGCGTGCGGCAAGCCTATTGGGAAAGGAAGCAGCCTTATTTGTTCCGTCTGGAACAATGGCGAATCTGCTTGCCTTCGTCTCGCAGAGCCGTCCCGGGGACACGGTCATCCTTCACGCCGATTCGCATCCCTTCAACTACGAGTCGGGCGGCCTCGGCATGGTGGCAGGGGTGCTCACAAAGACGCTTCCCGGGGCCCATGGGATTCTGGAACCGGAGCGGGTGCGGGCCGCCGTGGTACGGAACGAAGATCATCACTATTCCCACACAACCTTGGTCGGTATCGAGAACACGACCAACCGGGGTGGCGGCGCGTTCTATCCGCTTCGGATCGTGGAGGAGATTGCGGCGATTGCGAGAGAGAATGGCATGCGCCTGCACTGCGATGGCGCGCGCTTGTTCAATGCCGTGGTGGCGTCTGGAACCAGCGCTGCCGGGTACGCTCGCCACTGCGATACCGTAAGCTTTTGCTTTTCCAAAGGACTGGGCGCGCCGGCAGGTTCGGTGCTCGTGGGAGACCGTGCAACGATTGACCGGGCGCACCGCTACCGCAAGATGCTGGGGGGCGGCATGCGTCAGGCGGGTGTGCTGGCAGCCGCCGCGCTGTACGCGCTCGACCATCATATCGAGCGGCTTGCCGAAGACCACCTCCGTGCGCGCCGGTTCCGCCAAGCGCTGGAGGGCATTCCTCAGATCGGATTTCCACTGCCCTCTCCCACGAACATCGTGTTCCTGGAGGTTCCAGACGCGCTGGCCTGCGTCGGGCATTGTGCGGACTGCGGCGTGTTCATGCTGCCGGTGAGTTCCACGCGCGTCCGCGCGGTCTTCCACCTCGACATTGACGACGCGGGAGTGGATCGCGCCATCGCCGCAGTGCGAGACGCGGCCATCGCCATTCGGTAGCGGGTCTATTCGTTCAGCAGTTCGCGTATCCGGACGATGAGATCCGAAGGCCGGTACGGCTTCTGAATAAAGCCGGACAAACCCTTGCCGTTGAACTGCCCTGTCGCATCCTGCTCGTTGTAGCCGCTGGAGAGAATCACGGGAACGGTCCTGCTCATCTGACGAATCCTGCGATAGGCTTCTTCACCACCCATGCGCGGCATGGTTACGTCGAGCAGCACCAGGCGAACCTCGCTGAGATGCGCTTCGAGCAGCAGCAGCGCCTCTTCGCCATCACCGGCTTCGAGCACGCTGAATCCGGCCCGCTGAAGGGCCGCGCGCGTTACCGCGCGTACGGTCGTCTCATCGTCCACGACGAGAATGGTGCCAGTGCCTTTCCACTCCTTTTTCGAAGGCGCGGCCTCGTCCTCTGGCACATTGAACTCCTCGTTGAGGGGAAGAAGCACCTTCATCGTCGTTCCCTTCCCCGGCTCCGAGTATACCTTCACGGTTCCATTGTGGCCGCGGATAATCCCGAGGACCGCCGCCAAGCCAAGGCCCCGGCCCGTAAACTTGGTGGAGAAGAACGGTTCAAAGATACGGCTGGCCGTTTCCTTGTCCATACCCGCACCGTTGTCACTGACTTCGAGGTACACGTAGCGGCCTGCGGGAAGCACTTCGTCGATGAACAGGTCCGCCAGATAGGAACTGTCGCACTCCATGATACCCGTCGAAATGCCGATCAGGCCGCTGCGGTCGCCTATGGCATCCGAGGCGTTCGTCACGAGGTTCATGAGGACTTGGCGAAGTTGGCCGGAATCCGCCTCGATAAGGGGCAGGGTGCTGGAGAGATTGTACTTCAACGTCGCGGTCTTGGAGGTGGCGAGGGTCAACAGGTGCTGCATATCCCTGACCAGCGACGAAAGGTTGACCGGATGAACAACGAAATGGCCGCGGCCCGAGTATGCGAGCATCTGCTTGCAGAGGTCCGCGGCCCGCTGCGCGGCCAATTCCACCTGCTGAATACTCTCATACGCGGGGGAAGACGGCGGCAGGTCGCCCAGGGCGAGGCTGGCGTAGCCGAGGATGCTCATGAGCAGGTTGTTGAAATCATGCGCCACCCCGCCCGCCAACACGCCGAGACTCTCCAGCTTTTGCGACTGCAGGATCTGGCTCTGAATCCGGCTGCGTTCTTCTTCCCGCTTGACCTTGTCAGTGATGTCCGTCGCGATGGACAGAATCCCCTCGGGTACAGGGTACACGTGCGTCTCGAACCATACCGTGTCGCCGTTGTCGAAGGTATACTTGTCGACCGCTTTACCGGGCTGACCGGCATCCATCACCCACTCGAAGAGCTTGAGGAATTTGGAGTCCGCAAATCCAGGGTAGAGATCAGAGACTTTGCGCCCCACGAGTTCGCTGGAAGTGCGGCGGGCGAATCGTGCGCCCGCCTCGTTGGCGTAGATGAAGCGAAGCTCCCGATCGTACAGGAAGACGCCGTCAGTGATGTAGGAGAGCAGCGCGTCGCGCGCATCCTTCGATTTCCGGATCTCGGATTGGGGAAGACCTTCGTCGCCATTCGTTTGCATGGGTAGTCCTTCGGGATCCCGGACACAGAACGCACCGCAAGACGTTACGCGCCCACTGGCGCGACCGCACTTCTGCCCGCTGCGCACCCCACCGCACCTGAGCACACGACGAATGCGGTGTTATGATATTGTGATAGTGATCACTTGTCAAGCACGTGGCGCCCCTTCTCACCGAATTGCGTTGCAGCGGATTCCCCGGCGATAATACGGACTTGAGTAGCCGGTTGTTTGATTCCACTCTCCCGGCACACGGCCAAACCACAGGATGATGCGTATGTCAGTATTTACGAATCCCAGCAGAAGAAATTTTCTCAGGAGTGCGGGCGCGATCGCTGGCGCCGCGGCGCTGTCGGCTAGAAGCTACGCGAACGTGGCCGGGGCGAACTCCCGCCTGAACATGGCCTTTATCGGTTGCGGCGGCATGGCTTCTCACCACCTGGGCCAGTTGCTGCGCATCCGCGAAGAGGAGAACCTCGGAATCGTGGCAATGTGCGATGTGTACAAGACGCGGGCCGAGCAGTTCCGCGACAAGTGCAAGGCTGCGGGCGCCGAGGAGCCCATCGTTACGCAGGACTACCGCGATATCCTTGCCATGTCCGACATCGACTATGTGCTGATCGCGACTCCCGAGCACTCGCACGCGTACCTGACACTGGCCGCGTTGGATGCCGGCAAGCACGTCTATTGCGAAAAACCGATGACCCACGACATCGACGAGTCGCTGGCGGTCGTCGAGAAGGCCAACAAGACAGGCCTCAAACTGCAGGTGGGCGTGCAGGGCATGGCGGACGACAGCTATTCGAGCGCCTATGAGGCGATCAAGGCCGGCAAACTCGGCCAAGTGGTCGAGGCCCAGATCGATTATGTCCGCCGCTACTCCCTGGACAAGGGACCGTGGCGAGGAGACACCAAGGACGATACCCCACAGCCGCCGGACCTCGATTGGGAGACTTGGGTCACCCCGCGCCGGAAGCGTCCCTGGAATCCGCACCACTACTTCGAGTGGCGCAACTACCGCGACTATTCGGGTGGCGTGGCGACGGACCTGTTCGTCCACCGCATCACGCGCCTCATCAAGGCGCTGGGGCTGACGTTCCCCACGCGCGCGGTGGGTATGGGCGGCATCTACGTCTGGCCGGACGGACGCGACCTGCCTGACAATTTCGAGATGCTGCTCGAATACCCAGGCCAAGAGCCTTTTTCGAAGGGACTGACAATGCGCGTGCTTGGCACGATGGCCAACGAGCGCGGCGATCAGCATTGCATCCGCGGGCATGAGGCAACCCTCGTGTTCACTTCTGAAGGCTGGGACATCATCAGCCAGGATTCGGGGAAAGTCATCGAGAGCCACGCGAAAACCGGCGGCGAAGACGTCGTGCCTCACCACAAGAATCACCATGCGGCCATCCGCGACGGCGTCGACCTGTACTGTCCGCCGGAGTTGGGCCTCTACAGCGTGGTGGCGGTGCGCATGGGGAACCTGTCGTGGTTCAAGCGCAAGATGGTGGGATGGAACCCGAAGCGTCTGAAGGTGGTGCCGTCCTGACGGCTACACCGCTGACGAATCCGTATTCGAGCAGAGGTCCGGTAGCGCTTCCACGCGCCGCCGGACCTCGAGCATGAAGTTGGCGGCCGCGACTCCGTTGATTACCCGATGGTCGAAGGTCATCGTCATGTGCGTGACCCGTTTCGTGGCGAGCGTACCGTCGGGACCTGCTTCGACGACGGCGTGAGGCGCGCCCAGGAAGATGGTCGCCACGGAGGGCGACACGACCACAGGCACGGCCGTGAACACGCCAAATGCCTCCATGCTTGAGAAGGCCACATGAACGACCGATTCGCTAGCCTGATCGTTTCCTTCACGGGCCTTGGCTATTTGCGTTCGCGCATGGTGTATGAACTCATCAAAGGTCAAGCGGTCGGCCTGGGCGACAACCGCGGTCGTCAACTCGTCGTCCGGCAGCGCGACGGCTATCCCGATGTTCGCATGGCGGTAGCATCGCACGGTGTTGACGTCCATCACGACGGAGCGGAACTTCGCGTGCTGCGCCATGGCCTGTGCGATGCACCATGCCACGAGCAGGGAACGCGATGGAGCGGGCTCTTCCGAAGTAGCCTTTGCCTTGAACAAGCGGTGCGCCTGCTTGATGGGCTCCCACGCAACTTCCACTTCGATGGTGCCGGGCACGACCTGCGCCTGCGCGCGTGTCAAGCGGTAGAAGAGCGTGCGCTGACGCGCGGACATGGCTACGTCGTCGAACTCGGGTTCCCCGGCGCCCTGTGCGGGGTGTCTGCGCGATTCGAGATAGCGATCGACATCCGCAGGCAGCAGACGCTTGCCCGAGGCCGGAATCGAGAGGAGTTCCTCTTCCCCAATTCCCTGCCGCGCGGCATACGCTCGGGTACGAGGAGGAATCACGTTGCGCGCGATGGAACGTTCCGCCGTTGCCCCGCGTGCGTGAGATCCCGCAGTCGTTTCGGGAAGGCCAGGGGTGGCGGACGCAGTTGTTTCCGGCGCGAATGCGGTGGCAATCCGTCCTACCACTTCGCCAATGGCGACGATAGCATCGACCTCGACCGCCCATGACTCAAGCGTTCCGTCGCAGGGGCTTTCCACTTCGGTGACCGCCTTGTCCGTTTCCATTTCATACACGGGTTCATCACGGCGCACGGCATCCCCCGGCCCCTTGAGAAAGCGGACGATACGGGCTTCCTGAAGTCCTTCCCCCAGTTGGGGGACGCGCAACTCGAACTGACCCATTCTGGTACTACTCCATGGTCTCACGGATGGCGGCCAACACGCGGCTCGCATCCGGTAACGCGGCATACTCCAGCGCAGGGTGATAGGGCATGGGCATGTCCGCTCTCGCGACAAGCTGGGGAGGCGCAAGGAAGAGATCCCAGCGCTCGGGTAGCGAGGTCATCTCGGCGACTATGGCTTGCCCGAAACCCGTCGTTCGCGTGTCTTCATGCACGACAACGAGGCGGCCTGTCTTCTCCAGACTTCGTTGGATACCCGCCCAATCACAGGGGACAATCGAACGCAGGTCGAGCACTTCGCACTCAATGCCTTCTTCCGCGGCGATGGTGGCTGCTTCCAGGGCCGTCTCCATGCAGTTTCCCCAACTGACAAGGGTTACATCTTCGCCGGAGCGCCGCACCGCGGCCTGTCCAAAAGGCAGCGCGCCCGGCGCAGGGGAAACCGCGATACGCAGGCGGAACAAATGCTTGGGCAAGAGCAGGAACGTGGGGTCCTCGCCGCGCAGTGCCGTCCACAATAGACCCGCCGCATCCTCCGGCGTGCTGGGAATGGCGATGCGAATCCCCGGGATGTGGGCCAGCAATCCTTCGAGACTCTGGCTATGCCAGAGCGCTCCTCCCGGCAAATAGGCGCCATAGGGGGCGATGATCGTCAACGGGCATGACCATTCGCCGCATGAGCGCCATCGCAAACATGATGCCTGGCTCATCAGTTGGTTCAATGCGGGGCACACGAAGTCGATAAACTGGAGTTCGAAGACCGGGCGCCAGCCTGCGGCGGCCATCCCCACGCCCACGCCCGCAAGCGTCGCCTCCGCCAGGGGCGCGTTAACCACGCGACCGGGAAAGGCCGTGCTGAGGCCCTTGGTTAATCCAAAGACGCCGCCCCGGGGGTCGGCGACATCTTCGCCGAAAACGTGGACCCGCGGATCCGTTTCGAGTGCCGCCTTCAGCGTCGCATTCACAGCGGCGGCCATTGTACATTCGGCGCCGAGCGAAATGGGCGGCGCACACGCCTCAGACGCGCACGCATACACGTGGTCGCCCAGCGTGCCGGTGCGGGGCTCCCGCGCGCGTTCGGCCTCGCGATAGTCTTCATCCACGCATGCGCTGATCTCCGCTTTCATGCTTTCCCATTGGGGGTTATCCAGGAGTCCTTCATCGATGCAGCGCTGGGCCAGGGCTTCGATGGGGTCGCGCCGGTTCATGGCCTCGATATCATCGAGCGTGCGGTACACGCGATGATCGTCGGACGACGTGTGCGAGCAGAGGCGATCGAGTTCGCACCACAACACTGAGGGGCCGAGCCCCGCCCGCGCCCGCTGCACGGCAGCGGCGCCGGCTGAGAATACGGCGAAAGGATCGCGGCCATTCACAAGCACCAAGTGTTCTTCCGCAAATACCCGGAGCTTATACGGGGTGAGCGACTCGGTAGGCGTGCTGATGCCGTACCCGTTGTCTTCCACCACGAACACGACGGGGAGCCGCTCCTGAAGGGCAAACGCCAGCGCCTCGTAGAACTCGCCCTGGCGCGTCGCCGCATCGCCAATGGTGCACAGCACCACGCTGCTTGTACCCGCGAGTTTGAAGGACCACGCGGTGCCCGTGGCAGGCAAACACTGTGAACCGGTCGGCGTCGCGACACTGAACACATTGAGGGCGCGGCTGCTGAAGTGGCCCGGCATCATGCGCCCACCGGAACTGGATTGCTCCCGCGCAAAGTAGGCCAGCGCGAGATCGCGGTTCGGGATGCCGCGGGCCAACGCGATAGGCCGGTCACGGTAGTAGAGATAGAGGTAATCGTCGGGAAGCAAATGGTACGCCAGCGCCGCCAGCGGTTCGTGCCCCATGGCCGATACCTGGAACCATCCCTTGCCTTGACGCAGCAGAATACCTTCCCGCCGGTCCCCTTCGCGCGACAAGAACATGAGTTTGAGAAAGTCGACGTGAGGCAGTTCCCCCACGCGCGAAGTCAGTACGCTGGATTCAGCAGGCACGGCTCTATTCCCATCTTCAATGCAATCCACCCGGTACACTCTCACAAGACTACCGGGGATGAGGCGAGGTTTCCAATCGGCACTCTATCTACCGTCCGTTATAGAACAACTGCAGAGGGCGGTCACCTGAAGTTCTCGTCATCCTCAATCGCAAAGTCACCGGAAACGCAATCGGGCCGCACCTTGCCGGTCATCCGCGCCAGCATCAGCTTCGCCGCTGTCAAAACTGTTTCGCCAGCACCCAATCCGACATAGCTGGCCATGGTCCCGCCATAGCCGCCGGCCAATGCGTCGCGGATGGTTGGGAAGTAGAGGTGAAAATCGTCCGCGTATCCACACAGGAGCGCGTAGCGGTACGGCGATGAGGATTTCAACTCCATCTGAAACTTGACGAAGAACTCGCCCGGCACCGCGGCAAACGCCAACTCCTGATTGAGGACCAGCGCACTCACAGGCACCGTCAGGTCCGTGCGAAGGCAGTCCCGGTACGCGTCGATGAGTTCGCGAATCCACACGTGAGACGCCAAGTAGGTCTCCACGATTTGCGGATCCGAGAAGTCCCACCGGACGCCCGTCTCGACGCGCATTTGCGCATACTGAACGCACGGTGCTTGAGGCTGCTGCGGTGCAATTCCGCTCCAGGCTTCATAGACCGCGTCCGCGCACGTGCGGCCTGTGCTCCGCATGGCTTCCACCCCTCCGCCGTCGATGGGGGTTTTGTCGAGGTACGGATTGATGTCGCCCGCGCCGCCCTGCAGGAAGACGCAAGTCGCACCGGTCCGTTCAGACACCAGACGCACACATTCGCCCACGTAGTCACCGGAGTACTGCAGGTTGGAGGGGCCCATCACCACGGGATGGCAGGCATAGTGCACGATGACCGCGAGTGGCTCGCCCTTGTCCGTATCGATACGGATGACGCTTGCCTCCTTGTCGACGGGTTCCGTGGGGAGATGTTCCTGGTTGCGCCAGCGCATGAGGCAGCGGCCGTCCGGCGTGACGAAACGGCGATTGTGTCCAATGTCGACTGTGGCCGTTCCCACGCCTATCCGCGCAGGAACCACAGACCTCGCGGCGCCTTCGACGGCATCGCCAATGGCGGCCTCGATACCCGGCATATAGGGCGCCTCGCGAAACTCCATGACCGGCGCGTGGTGTGTGTGCGTGGCGGAGAAGATCACGTGGTCGACACCTGCGTCCCGCGCACGCGCGCGAATGCGTTCCAGCACGGACGCCACAGGCACGCGGCCCAGGTCAAGAGACACGATGCACGCGCAGGAATCTCCCGCGCGAAAGCAGACTGCCCGCGCGCAAAGGGAGTCCAGCGTTCCGGTTGCGGGCCCTGTACGGTTTCCATACCCCCACAAGGGCGCGCCCGGCGGGGGTGTGATGTCGCAAACGCAAACACCGGCTTCAATCTGTTGGCTCATGGGTGTTCCTCATCTATTGGCGCGGCATTGTAGCGCACGGCGCGCCGCTTTTCACAGAGTTCGGACCCGGTGCTATACTGACGCCTCATAGAGCAGGCAAGGAGAGCGGCATGCCCGTCAGCACGTCAGTCCACATTTCCCACTGTCTCCAATACATCATCTCGCTCAATCCGCGATCCGTTCTGGACGTGGGATGCGGATTCGGTCTGTGGGGGTTCCTGTGCAGAGAGTATCTGGACGTTATGGAGGAGCGTGTCCAACCCAAGGACTGGAAGATCCGCATCGACGGCCTCGAACTCTTTGAACCGTACATCCAAGCGCACCAGCGCGCGCTCTATTCCTCCATTCAAATCGGCGACATTCGGAAACTCGCGCCAGGCATTGGAAATTACGAGCTGATCATTGCAGGCGATGTCATCGAGCATCTCGACAAACATGAAGGCGAGGCCATAATCGAACAGCTCTATGAGAAGGCCACGCGGGCCTTGCTCGTGAACATCCCCCTTGGCGAAGGGTGGGAGCACCCCGAGCGCCATGGCAATCCCGGAGAACTGCACCGCAGCCAATGGGTCCCCGAGGACTTCCTTCCCTACCCCAACATCTTCCAGAAGTTCTCGCTTCCCGCCGGCGATTACGGCAGCTTCTTCTGCCCGAAAGACTGCACGGTGGAGCAACGTGTGGACGGACTGCTCTCCGCCGCGGAACACAAACGCGGCCTCGGGGACATCGAATCAGCACTGAGACACCTCCGCCAGGCATCGGAACTTGCACCCGCCGATCACAGCATCATTCTCTATCTGACCGACACTCTGCTGAACGCGGGCAAACACGATGAGGGCGCGGTCATGCTCCAAAAGTTCCTGGAACGGGACCCGGCGTTTCACTACGGCTACCTGGTGCTCGCCAAAATGCTGCGCGCGCTGCGGCGAAACGATGAGGCCCTCGGCACGCTCCAGCGCCTGCTTGCCCGCCCGGGCCTGACCGGGGAGGAGCGCGCCCAGGCGGAGCAAATGCTTGCGCGGTAGTCCACGAGAGTCAAGCCAACCCGCGGTGATCTTCGGTCTTGCGTGTGTGGTGTTCGGCCTGTTCTTGAATCCCTGGATCATTGCCCGCACACTCTCCCCAGACGGTATTCTCGATAAAGGCACGACGATCGCTGTACTGCTCTTCGACGGACTGTTCCTCCTCGCCGGCGTGGTCTTTCTCGTACTTCGCCGACGGTTTAACCCTGCGCGGTGCGTGGGTTATCTCGCACGCCGGTGGCCGAATCTCACGGCGTCGGCATTCGGACTCGCGCTGTGCCTCGCGCTGCTGGCACTCGTCGAACATGGTTTCTACTATGTCAATGCACGTGCCAAAGATCCCGAGGTCTATTACTACTCCAACGGCGACCTGCACGGATACGATCCATACCTCGGCTACAAGCCTTTTCCGGACCATGAATCCATGGTGACGCTCACGTGGAATGGCGAACGGGTCTCTTCGGTGACCTACACGTTCGATCGGTATGGCCGGCGAGTCGTACCCGGTGGCGAGCCGGATGCTGCGCGCACGAAGAGCATCCTCGTGTTCGGCTGTTCGTTCGTGCAGGGTTCGGGCGTGGAAAATGACGAGACCCTTCCCGCCCAAATTGCGGCAGAAGCGCCTTCGTACGCAGTGTACAACTACGGCTATGGGGGGTACGGAACACAACACATGCTCGCGCAACTGGAAAAGCCCGCCCTCCCGGAGGAATTGGAGGCGCCTGCGGACATTGCGCTGTACGTGTTCATCCCCGCGCACATCCGGCGCTGTTACGGTTCGATGACGGTTATGAACCGCTGGGGCTCCTATTTCCCCTGCTACGGTGTGCACGGGGATTCCGTGCTTCGTGAGGGGAACTTCCGCGAAGCACAGCCGTGGAGGCTCTGGTGGTTTCGCGTGCTGGGGCACGAGCAGATCATGAAGCGGTACAACATGGATGTCCCGCTCAGAATCACGGATGCCCAGGTACGTTACACCGCCGCTCTGATTGTAGCTGCGCGCAACCGCTTCAAGGATCGCTTCGGATCGGACCGCTTCCAAGTCGTCATCTGGCCGCGTCATCCGCGCGACGAAACGCCGGGAACGCGCATCATTCCCTTCCTGCAGGCCGAGGGCGTTCATGTTCTCAACTATTGGGATGCGCCCGAGGCGGGGGATCCGCGTTTCCTGATCCCCCACGACCTGCATCCCGCCGCCTTTGCGCACGAGTCCATTGCCCGGCGCATCTGTGAAGATATTGCACTCTCCGCCGGCTCAGCCGGAGGCGGAGACCCCGCGCAATGACAGTTCCTCCGCGCGGTGGCAGGCGACACTGCGGCCGGGGCAGGTTTCCTTCAAGATGGGCGTTTCGGCCCGGCATCGGTCCTGTGCGTAACAGCAGCGCGGGTGAAACGCACAGCCTTGAGGCAGGCACGACGGGTCCGCCACCTCTCCCGGCAGCACCACGCGTTCTGCCTTGAGGCGGGGATCCGGTTGCGGCAGGGCATTCATGAGCGCTTCGGTATAGGGATGCGCAGGCGTCTTGAACAGCTCAGCCGTGGGAGCGCTTTCAACAATGCGTCCCGCGTACATGACGGCCACGCGCGCGCTGATATTCTCGACCACGCTGAGGTCATGGGCAATGAACAAGTAGGCCATACCGAGCCGCTCTTGCAGGTCTTTGAGCAGATTCAGAATCTGTGCCTGCACGGAAACGTCGAGCGCGGAGACCGGTTCGTCACAAATCACGAGCTTCGGGTTTATCGCCAGGGCGCGGGCAATGCAGATGCGCTGGCGTTGCCCTCCGCTGAACGCGTGCGGATAGCGCCCGAGGAATTCCACTTGCAAGCCAACGGCCTTGGTCACCCATTTGACTCGCTCCTGAATCTCCCGGCGCGATCCGAATTGGGCCGCGCGTAGAGGTTCCGCAATGATGTCCATCACGGTCATACGTGGACTCAAGGAGGAATAAGGGTCCTGGAAGACAAGCTGCATGTGCCGGCGGAATTTGCGCAAGGTGGCGCCATTGAGCCGGGCCAGGTCGATAGACTCGTCACCCACGCGCATGCGCAACTCACCCGCGGTGGGCTCGATCAGCCTGAGCACGAGACGTCCAATTGTCGTCTTGCCGCAACCGCTTTCCCCCACCAGTCCCAACGTCTCTCCCGGCGCGATTGAGAAGCTCACGCCATCAACGGCTTTGATCATTCCAACGGCTCGCTTGAACACTCCCGCCGTAACCGGGAAATGCTTCGTTAGACCGCGGACATCCAGCAGGGATTCAGGCATCGTCCGCCTCCCCTTGCCGTGATTCGTACAGGCGGCACGCGACTTGGTGGTTCGGCCCCGCTTCAACCGGAGCCGGGGGTTCGCCCCGGTCGCAGACTCCTGCGATACGCTGCGGACACCGCGGGTGGAAGGGACAGCCCGGCGGCATCGTGTACGGATCGGGCACCGTGCCCGGAATCGAGTACAGGGTTCTGCCGGAGGGACGTCCAATGCGCGGGATGGATGCGAGTAGACCTTGTGTGTACGGATGCATGGGAGAATCGAACAGGTCGCGAACGGGAGCATATTCCACAATACGTCCGAGGTACATGACGGCAACCTCGTCCGCCGTTTCCGCGATCACGCCAAGATCGTGCGTGATCATCATGACAGACATGGCCATCTCGCGTTGCAAACGCTCGATCAGATTCAGGATCTGCGCCTGAATCGTGACGTCCAGCGCCGTGGTCGGCTCGTCCGCGATCAATAACCGCGGACGGCACGCCAGTGCGATCGCAATCATGCTGCGTTGCCGCAGGCCGCCGCTCAACTGGTGCGGGTAGGCGTCCACCCGGCGTTCGGGCATCGGCACGCCCACCAGGCGCAACATTTCAACGGCCCGCTCGCGAGCCTCCCGCTTCGACGTCTTGCGATGCAAGCGAACTCCCTCGCCAATCTGATCACCGATGGAGTGAACCGGAGAAAGCGAGGTCATGGGTTCCTGGAAGATCATGGCGATCTCCCCTCCCCGAATGGCTCGCAACGCCCGGCTCCTGGGGGGAAGCGCCGCAATGTCGACCACACCGGTGGAGTGTCCATCCCTCGGAGCGAGCCGTATCTGTCCTCCCACAATCCGGCCGCCAGGCGGAAGAATACGGAGCAAGGCGCGCGCCGTCATGCTTTTTCCACAGCCACTTTCGCCGACCACGCCCAGTGTGCGATTGGCCGGGATGCGGAAACTGACCCCGTTGACGGCGCGGACGGCGCCCTCTTTCAGGCTGATCGTGACTTCGAGGTCCTTTACTTCGAGCAGCGCGTCCATTTCGTGTCTCACCGGGAATAGGGATCGGCCGCGTCGCGCAGGCCGTCTCCAAAGAAGTTGAACATCAGCACGGTGACGATGACGAAGGCCATGGGCAGCATCAGCCAAGGGTACATTACGATGGCGCGGACGTTCTGCGCGTCCTGGAGCAGCACCCCCCAGCTGATGGCCGGAGGCCGGAGGCCCAGGCGCAGAAAACTGAGCGACGTTTCCGCGAGGATCATCTCGGGGACACGCAGCGTCATCGTCACAATCAGGTGGCTGGCAAAGCCGGGCACAAGGTGCCGCATGATGATCGTGAACTCGCGGACCCCCGCCACCTGCGCCGCCACCGCATAGCCTTCCTCGCGCAGGGCCAGGATCTTCCCGCGCACGACTCGGGCCACCTCCGTCCATCCGATAAGCGCCAGGATAAGGGTCATACAGAAGTAGACCTTCACGACCGGCCAATACGGCGGCATCGCGGCGCTGAGCGCCAGCCAGAGGGGGATCGTGGGAAACGAGCGCAGCACCTCGATCAGGCGTTGCACGGCGTCATCCACCAAACCCCCGTAGTATCCGGAGACGCCTCCGATGACAATTCCAAGTGCCAGGCTGATGAATACGCCCACCAAACCCAGCGAAAGCGAAATCCTGCTTCCGTAGAGCGTCCGGCTGAACAAGTCGCGGCCCAGACGGTCCGCCCCCATCAGGTAAAGACGCTCCCCGCCGTCCAAGCCAATCAAATGGCGCTCGCAAGAGAAGAGACCCCAGAGTCCATACGGGTCTCCTTTCACGAACACGCGTATCGGCAGAGGCCGCGCCCGGTCTTCGCTGTAACTGCGCGCGAGCGTTTCCGCGTCGATTGTCCTGGTTTGGGAATAGACAAAAGGCCGCTGCAAGCGTCCCTCGTGAAACAAATGAATCCGTTGAGGCGAGGCAAAGCTGCGTGCGGCATTGCGTTTATGCGGGTCGTTGGGGGCAAGCACCGGACAGATGATCGCAACCAGGTACAACGCTGCCAATACAAAGCATGCAAACACGGCCAGACGGTGACCGGTGAACTTCCACCAGATGAGCTTCCACTGGCTGGCCACGTAGCGGGCTTCGTCGCGAGGAGCCAAAGTAGTCGTGACTTCGTAACTCATGTGGACTGTCCGCCGAA
>JADLCA010000264.1 GCA_020847495.1 Candidatus Hydrogenedentota bacterium
ACGCAGTACGGAACGGAACTGCTCTCCTCGATTGACGGTGTGCGCATCATTGGCCCCGCGAAGGAAAAGGCGGGCGTGCTTTCCTTCACGATGGAGAGCGCCCACCCGCACGATATCGGCCAGATCTTCAACGACTGCGGCGTTGCGATTCGCGCAGGCCATCATTGCGCGCAACCCGTGATGCAGCGATTCGGCGTACCCGCAACGGCGCGGGCTTCGCTGGCGTTCTACAACACGAAGGAAGACCTGGATGCGCTTGCAGCCGCGGTTCACAAGGTCAAAGAGGTGTTTGATTGATGCCCGCGAATCGCGCGCTGTACGAGCAGGTCATCCTGGAACACAACAAGAAACCGCGCAACTTCCGGCCCATGCCGGATGCCGACCACAAGGTCGAGGCGTTCAATCCGCTTTGCGGCGATCATTTCACGGTCTACGTGAAGATGAACGGCGATCAAATCGAGGACGTGAGTTTCGACGGGGCCGGTTGCGCAATCTCAAAATCATCTGCCTCGGTCATGACGACGCTTCTCAAAGGAAAGACCAAGAAGGAGGCCGAGGCCCTCTTCGTCAAGTTCCACAACATGGTGACCGCTAATCCTGAAGCCCCCATCGACGAGGCGGATCTCGGCAAGCTCTGCGTGTTCGCGGGCGTGCGCGAGTTCCCCGTCCGTATCAAGTGCGCCACCTTGGCCTGGCACAGCATGCTGGCCGCCCTGGACGGAAGGGACGATTCCGTCTCCACCGAATAAAACCGCCGTTCAGCGCCGCTTCTCCCCCATCGATTCACTGGGGCAGCTCTGCCATGGAAGAGGGAAGCACGGTTCAGCCTAAAAACGGCAGATGAATGGGACTGACCCCGTATTTCGCGCAAGCTTTGCGGAGCGAAACACGGGGTCTGTCCCTTCACCCAGTGGTTGACCGAAACGTCTCTGGTAAGACATTCGCTCCGATGACGTTAATGCCCCCATGGCGGTTCAACTGCCGTTTTTAGGTTCAGGCAGCCGCGATTCGGCGGATGATGGCCTCGGCGTATGCGCCCGCGTGGGTGACCGTGGAATAGTCGATGCCTCCGGGCCGGTCTTCGCCGTCGATATCGATGTGAGTTTCGCGTCCTCCCATTGCGGTGATACTAAGCGCCTTGAAGCCGCGCGAAAGCGGCAGGAAGGCGTCAGACGGCAAGCCTCGCCACCGGAGAGGGGAGGCGCCAAACGGGCCCGCCTCGGCTTCCGCGGCCGACACCATCTCCCGTGAACTGGATGCGAGGTGGAGCATCCCCTCACCCGTCACGTAAAACAACGATCCGGCACCCACGCGGTCCACGTTGAGGAAGTACGTCTCGTCCTTGTCGAATACGTGGCCGGACATGAACCGGCGCATTCCGCTGAGCCATGTGTCTTTGCTCCCGGTGGCAACCAACCAGACATCGGCATTATGGAGAGGTTCTTCCGTGAATCGCTCCGACAGAGCAAGCAGCACGGCGACCCCGGAGGCGTTGTCGGACGCTCCGCGCATAAACTCGCCGGAAATCTCACAGGAGGCCAAGGCCGCCGCGGCGCAGAGCAGCAAGGTGACGCCCGTCCAACGCAGCACAAGGTCTATGCGTAAGCGCGCATCGTCGAAGAGTCCAAGGCCTTCCGCAGCACAAGAGATGAGGACAATAAGCATGGAAAGAACAACGGCGAGGTGGAGCAGCCGCAGCCAAGGTTGGGCCTGGGGCGAGGTGATAGCGCTGTACTTGGGCGAATCGTAGTGGGCGGACACGACGAACAGGCGCTTGGGATTGGGCGCGAGAATGCGGGCGACAACATTCTGGGTCTCGTATTGCGGAAGCAGATGGGCCAGGACGCGGTACCCTGAAAACTCCGCCATATACAGGATGAAGACCAGCAGTCCATAGGTGAACGACAGCCAGGGCCACCAGAACGCGAGCAGGGCAACCACGAGAAACTCGGCATAGTAGGATGCGAACAAGAACCACGGACTCTCGATGGCGAAAAAGTCATCGAGCTCCGTGTCGCCGGCATAGGCGAGAAGACGCTCACGGATGTAGTCCGCCGCGGCTCGCTCGCTCTGCGTGCTGGCGCCACGATGGGTGAGATTGCCCGCCAGGTACTCGATGTCCCGGCGCATTTGGGCCATGTTCATATCAGACCTCGGCGCAGTCCAGGCCAAAGGCATCGGCCACGCCTTTGTGTGTGACCCGGCCTTGGTACACATTGAGCCCTTTGCGCAGGGCGGAGTCTTCGGCGATGGCGCGCTCCAGGCCTTTGTCGGCGAGGGCAAGTCCATACCCCAGGGTAACGTTCGTCAGTGCGTAGGTAGAAGTCCTCGGGACGGCGCCCGGCATGTTGGTGACGCAGTAGTGAACCACATCGCTCACGCGAAAGATGGGGTCGTCGTGGGTGGTAGGACGCGACGTCTCGAAACAACCACCCTGATCGATGGCGACGTCCACCACCGCGGCGCCGGGCCGCATCCGGCGCACCATCTCCCCGCTGACGAGGACGGGTGCCCGCGCGCCGGGTATGAGTACGGTGCCAATGACGAGGTCCGCGCTCTCAACTTCCTCGCCGACGGTTGCGCGGTTCGACATCAGGGTGGTGACATGGCCCCCCATGATGTCGTGCACATAGCGCAGACGCGCGGGGTCGATGTCCAGGATAGTCACATGCGCGCCCATGCCAACCGCAACGTGACAGGCGTTTTGGCCAGCAACGCCCGCGCCGAGAATAACCACGTCGGCGGGTTTGACGCCGGAA
Source organism: Candidatus Hydrogenedentota bacterium (assembly GCA_020847495.1). Lineage (GTDB taxonomy): Bacteria > Hydrogenedentota > Hydrogenedentia > Hydrogenedentales > SLHB01 > JAHDWY01. The sequence goes on from JADLCA010000264.1 coordinate 2,760, forward strand.
ACACCGCTCAGAAGAATGCCGCGGCCTCCATTGCCCGCCTCAAGACAGAAGGCGCCCTTCTGAACGGCGAGCCGTCCCGCCACTTCGCTCATGGGCACGAGCAATGGAAGCGACCCGTCCGGGCGCTGGATGGTCTCGTAGGCAACGGCAGTGACCTGCTGATTCATCAGGTGACGTGTCAGCGATTCACTGGAGGCCAGGTGAAAGTAGGTGTAGAGGATCTGTCCCGGGCGCATGAATTCGAGTTCCTGGAACACGGGCTCTTTAACTTTGATGATAAGTCCGGCTCGTTCCCAAACGCGCGTGACCTCGGGCACGATCTCTCCGCCCGCGGCAGCGTACTGAGTGTCGGTGATGCCGCTGTTCTCACCCGCGCCTTGCTCGATGAGAACAGTATGGCCATGGGTCACGAAGGCCGCGACGCCCGAGGGCAGAAGGGCTACGCGCTTCTCACCGGGTTTGATCTCCTTGGGTACACCGACAATCATGCGCGTCACTCCTCTGCGTTGGTGACTCAATCCGAGTATAGCGCCGTGAACGCGGGGCTTCCAAGCTGTTGGAGGAGTGACGCGAGGTTGGGCGTTGGGGCAAAACATCCCCCTCGGCACTTCGTGCCTGCCCCCTTCGAAGGGGGACCCATGAGGGCCCTTCGTGCAAGCGCCTAGCTCTGTTAACGTTTTGCGGGATTCGATGTATACTTGACATGTGAAGGCCCTGGCAAGGTGAACCGTGGGTGAGGGAGACGCGGAAAGCATGCATCTCTGTATCGAGGGGTGTGGTGCGCATTTCCGTTGCGCGACCCGGACGCCCACCCAACACCGGGCTGGCATCCCAAGGAGAGGAGGTGGCAAGGTGGGTATCTTTGATCTGGTTCGGGAGATAATCGCGATCTTGATTGGACTACTGCTTCCGGCAGTGCAGCGGATTCGCGAAGCAGCGTAGCGATACGGTTGTGGCAATGCTGCCGCCCCGGGCAACCGGGGCGGCGCTTTGTTCGAGGGAGAGCACGGACGGTCACGGACATGCAAAGACAATCGCGGGCCAGTCGAGTCTGCAAATGGGACTCTTGCGAGGGGTTCTTTGAACTGTTCTTGTGCGCTTGATAGACTCACCGCAGCAAGCGAAGTTGGTGGATGAGCGGGCTGCTCATGCGAGCGCCAGCCGAATTCCGAAGGAGAGAATAGGCCGCCAATGCGGGCGATTGTGCAACGGGTGGATGAGTCCTCCGTGTCGGTCGAAGGGCGCGCCGTGGCGCGGATTGGCAAGGGTCTCATGGTTCTCCTGGGGGTTGGCAGCGACGATACGGAGGCCGATGCACGGTATCTCGCGGACAAGGTCGCAGGACTTCGCTGTTTCACCGATGAGGACAGCAAGTTCAATCTCTCCGTCGAGGACGTTGGCGGAAGCATCCTGGCGATTTCGCAATTCACGCTGTACGGCGACTGCCGCAAGGGCAAACGCCCGTCGTTCAGTGATGCGGCGCGTCCTGAGCTTGCGATACCCTTATATGAAGCCTTTGTGGAGTTGCTGCGCGCCAAGGGTCTTCATGTGGAGACGGGCGAATTCGGCGCCCATATGGATGTGCATCTCGTCAACAACGGACCGGTCACTCTTATGGTGGATTCCAGAAAGGTGTTTTAGGTCTTGAGCGCCATCTGCGGCATCATAGGCACGAAAGACAAGGCCGCCGTCGATGCCATGGCCCGGGCGATGGCGGGGCGCGCCGACTTGCGATACCGGACCGAGGGCACGGGCTTCGCGGTGGCGGCCTCGCATCCCATCGGCAAGGCGCTTTGCCTTCTCGACGGTTCGCCCTTCGGCGGCGATGGAGCCGAATTGAGCGCCGCTCAGGTGCATGCGGAGTGCACGGCCTCGGCCTTGCCGACCCAGTTGAATCTGCGGGGTCCCTTCGCGGCCGTCGTCGCATTGGACGATTCGCACCGCTGGTGGCTGATGCGCGACCGGCTTGGCCAGCGCCCGCTCTTTACCTATCAAGGCCCAAACTTCCTGCTTTTCGCGTCAGAGTTGAAAGGACTGCTCGCTTCCGGACTGGTGCCCAAGCGTCTCAATCTCGCGGCAGTCGATCAGTACCTCACGCTCCGGTGCGTGCCCGGGCCCGACACGATGCTGCACGGAGTCGCACACGTACCGCCAGGCGAAGTGATCGAGTACAGCCAAGGCAAGGCGACGCGCCATCGGGTCTGGTCGTTCAACCTGCATTCCGATCCCATGTCCAAGGAGTCCGCCGCGGGGCGTCTGTGCGAATTGCTGGAGCAGGCGCTCGCGCGCCGTACGGCGCCGCAGCTCCTTTGGTCGGGAGGCATCGACAGTGCGACGCTGGGCGCACTGAATTCCAACTTGCGGCCGCTGTTCGTCCGCCTGGATCGTCTCTGGCAGGACGAAGCGCGGCGTGCTCGCGATTCCGCGCGGCGGATGGGCCGGGCACTCGCCATCGTTCCCGGGCGCCGTATCACGGAGGATGCCTTCCACAAGGCGATCCGGAATCTCGATGAGCCGATCGCGGACCCGTCGGTGCTGCCGTGGTGGCTCGTGCTGGAGGCGGCATCCGGCCACGGCAACCGGTTTGTGGCGGGGCATGGCGCGGATGAGTTGCTGGGAGGGTACGCTCGGTTTCATTTTATGGACAAGGCCAAAGGGGCGCATCGTTTCGTGCCGGCCGGACTGGTGAGCGATCTGGTGCCGGCACTGCCTCCGAACGTGTTCGTTCGCAGGGCCAGCCGCAGCCTGGCCTCCATCCGCGATCCGCAGCAATCCTATTTGTCGCTCGTGTCGGTCTTCGATCGGGAAGAGCGGCAAGAACTATATACGGACGCGATGGCCTCCGCCCTGCACGAGCTGGGCGAAGGGTCTCCCCCGCTCCGCAACGTGTTCACTCAGCCTGATCTCACAGCCAACGTGATGTTGCTGGATCTTCGCGTCGGTTTTCCGAACCGGTTGTTGACGAAATGCGAACGGCTGGCCGCGGCGCATGGCATCACGCTGGAGCATCCGTATCTGGACGACGCACTCGTCGATTTCGTCCTGCGGATTCCCGCGGACATCAAATTTGGAGTCCGGAGCAAGCCGCTGCTGCGGTACGCGATGCGAGAGCGCCTGCCGGGCCCGGTGCGGCTCCGGGCGCGGCGCGGTTTTCGTGTCCCGCAAGGAGGACACACCGTGCGTGTCATCGAGAACGTTGCGCGACAGACGGTCACGCCGGAACGCGTCGATGCCACGGGACTCTTCCGTTGGCACACGGTGGAAGGCATCCTCCGCTCGGCCAGCCACAATGTTTACCGGCGCAGGCAGTTCTGGGCGTTGCTGATGTTCTTCGCGTGGTATCGCAACGTGATGGAAACCTGAGCAATGCGTATCGCGGTGGCGGGAAGCGGCTACATGGCCACGCGTTTCGTGAACGCGATCCTGGAATCCAATCACGAGTTGTGCGCGTGCATCCAGGATGGCCGGCAGGTCCGCGGCCTCTATCGATGGCTGTTCCCGCTCGCGGGCCGCGTCTTCGCGAGCGCGACGACGGTGACGGGCATAGCGAAAAAGCGCGGCATTCCCATCCTCTACATCAACAGGATGAACGACAAAGAGCTGGAGCCGCTCCGGACGTTGAAGCCCGACCTGATCTTAGTCGGCGGATTCTCGATCATTCTGAAGAAGCCCATCATCGAAATACCACGCATGGGCTGCTTGAACTGCCATTCCGCGCTGCTCCCCGCGCATCGGGGACCCAACCCGTTCCGCGCGTGCATCTTGTCCGGCGACTCGGAGACGGGCGTGACGTTTCATATCATCGATGAAGGCATTGACACCGGGGCCATCGTCGAGCAGCACCGGTTGGAGATCCGCACCATGGAAACCGCGGGATCGCTGGTGCGGCGCTGTGGCGATTTGGCCAGCGAGGCGTTGCCGGAGTTGTTGGATCGCGTAGAGCGCGACGGGCTCCATGGAACGACGCAGGACACCACGCTCGCGACGTACGATCAGAAACTCAAAGACGAGGATTTGTACCTGGATTGGAACCAAAGCGCCACCGTCTTGGAGCGCAAGGTGCGCGGGTGCTTCCCGTATTCGCTCGCGCGTTTTCGTTACCGAGGCCGCACGATCATGGTGACGAGGGCCAAGATCGAGCCAGACACCTACCCCGCGAAGCCGGGCCAGATCGTGGCGACGCGTCCGCGCTTGAAGGTCGCGACGGGCGAAGGGGTGTTCGTACTGGTGGTCGGGTATACGATGCGGCCCGTCCCCTGGGTGTGGCCGCGGGTATTCCGGCGTCCGCAAGTGGGCGAATTTGTGGAATAGGAGATGACCACACCCGTCTCTATTGTCATTCCCGCCTATAATGAAGTCGAATATTGCCTCGAGTGCGTCGACTCCATCGTTGAGAACACGGCCTATCCCTACAAGCTGATACTCGTGGACAATGGATCAACTGACGGGGCCGGGGAGTATTTTGATAGCGTTCCCGGCGCGACGGTGGTCCATACCGGCGCCAACCTGGGATTCCCCGCAGGGGTGAATCGCGGTCTTGCTCACGCCGAAGGCCACGTGCTGCTGCTGAACAGCGACACGCGCGTGCCGGCGGAATGGCTCGCGCGGCTCGTGCATGTTCTCGAGCGTAATGCTTCCATCGGATTGCTTGGACCGATGACAAATTACGTCTCGGGTCCGCAACTGATTGATGGACTCGCACTGACGGCCATGGATCACATCAATGCGTTCGCGCGTGAGCGATGGGAGACATGGAATGGGCAGGTGGCTGAGGTGGAACGCCTGGTCGGATTCTGTCTTCTCATTCGCGATGCGGCGTTCCGCAGAATTGGTCTGCTGGACGAGCGCTTCGGCCTCGGCAACTTTGAAGACGACGACTACTGTCTGCGCGCGCGGCAGGCTGGGTATCGCACCTGCATGGCGCTGGGTTGCTTTGTGTTCCATTACGGCAGCCGGACCTTTCGCTCGATGGGCTACGCGGCGCAAAAGTACAACGAGCTGATCGACGAAAATGAAACCATCTTCCGCGAGAAGTGGAATCTCGACGAAGACGGCACCGGGCATGCGGAGCAGATCGCAGCGCGGCTGACACGTGAGGCGAGAGCAGCGGCGGAGGCCGGCGACCTGGCAGGGGCACTGCGTGCGTTCAAGGAGGCTATTTCCACGTGCCCCATTTACGATTCCGCGTACAGCAATCTCGGCGCCGTGCTGTGGGGGCTGGGACAGCGCGAACGCGCGTATGAGTACTTCCGGCGCGCGCATGCCTTAAACCCGAATAATGAGGAGGCGCTGCAGAACCTGAGAGATGCAGCCACGGCATTAGGCAAGGAGGCGCCGGAAGAGAAACGGCCATAGGGGCCGCGCGCCGGTACCGGCGCCGCCTACCGGGCTACTCGAAACGCACGGCCAGCAGCACGGCATCTTGAGCGAATGGAGCTTTGCATGCACGAGGACTACCGTCCGCCCGCTCCAGATTCTCATCACCCACCCACAACCCGGTTTGCGGATTGAACCAACGCAGACGCCAAGTGCCTGACGGAATCGCCAACGCGCATTCCGCCTGTGTACCCGCCGCGTTCGCCGTTCCGGGTTCTTCAGAGTCCGGATTTGCCAGATACGCGATCACCGCGTGCTCACTGGCAATCACCTTTGTTACCAGAGGGTTTCCTCCAGCCAAGTGATCGGCGTGTTGCATACCCACAAACGTGAGTGAACTGTCGTAAAAGAACCTAAGAATATGCCTGAAGCTGTCGGCGCCGCCCGTCAAGATACCTTCCCTGATGAGGTCGTAATAGCCTCGCACGCCACGAGTGACGCCATCGTATGGTTCGTACGTGCGCGCCCCGCCAAATGTCGCGTGACCACCGGATAACAGGCTCGCCCACATCAGCCGGCGGAAGTAATAGGTCGCATGCTCGGGGCGCTCGTGAATCTCGTAACGGTCCTCCTCGTTGACGACAGGCTTCTTTGCCTGCTCGCGAAACGTGAGCAATAGAGCCCCTGCCGCTTGATCAAGATCCTCAAATGTCGTGATATCGGACCATGGCATACCCGTGAACGCGTAACCCGTGTAGCGGGCCTGATGATTCGTCAGCAGGGTGCCCCAGGGCTCACGCGCATCCATATCGCGTCCGATGCCATCGACTACGGACGCTGACACGCCGCCTTCGCCAACGGGCTCCCCTTCACCGGCAAGAGTCTGATCGTTCGAAACGCACCACGTTACATTGGGCAGTGCACTGAAGCGAGCTTGTGCGTAACGCGCGGCCAGACGCGCCATCACATCGCCTTGGGCGTAGCGGGCCAGTTCCTGCGCGTCTTCGCCATACGGGATAAGCTGGAAGATGATATGCGGGTAACGGTTGAGTGCGTATTGCAAACGCCGATCGATTTCCTGCCAATACGGGAGATTCAGCTCCGCACGATCCGGCGTAAACAAGGCCTCAACACCGCTCCGCGACTGGCAGAACCACGTGCGTATCTTCGTGGCGCCCATGGATGCCGCCTGGTCAATGTAGGCCTGCCACTCTGGTTCCGTGCTTACAACATAGCGATACCCCGTGTCACCAAGGTGCAGGTACCACTGCCCGTTATCGTAGGCGAACTGATAGGGGTCCTCGGGGTGTATGCGCAACTTGCCTGGTAAAGCGGAATCTTCAACACGGAAAGAACCTGACTGGGAACCACAGGACCACGACCAGTGACCTGCCTGGACGCAATAGGCGCGCGCCTTGAAAACCGGCCCGCCAATAGCGATGCCGTCGAAAAAGCTATCGACCTGAACGGTGGATGCGTCCGGCAGCGTGAACGTCACCGGCGGCGCAGAAAGATAGGGGTCTGCGACTGGCGCCGCGTCCCACACCAGTTTGACCTCGTATACTCCGCGGTGCGGCGCCACCATATCGCCGCTGACAATACTCGGCCTGGCAGTGTCCGGCGTCAGTGCCATGAGAAACAGGACTGCCGGGCCATCGAATGGCGCGGAGAAAGTCCGTTTCTCTCCACCGGACACGGAATCGCCGATGGACACATCTCCGCTCAGCGGGTTATGCCACTCAGCCGAAAAGGCGCTCTTGCTTGCTGTCAGATCCACGGTAAAGCTGCCGCCATCGGGGGCCAGCGCAAGATAGGCTACCCCGGGCTCCGCCAGGCAGTAGCCGGTAGACGCAATCGCATTTTGCGGAGTGGTCTTGGCAAGGTCGATACGCCGGCTGTATTGCAGGACGTGCCCCATGGCTTTGCGCAACGCGTCGAATTGCGGCGCTTCCGCTCCAATCAGGCTTCCTCCGTACGGATCCATGAAGACAGGATTCAATCCGCGTGTGAAGGTCTTCCACACCCAGACCGGATCTCCCCCAATACCCCACAGATGATCCGTATCGCTCAGTATCACCTTGCGCCCGGCCGCGTCGGGAGGATTGTCGCGATACCCGCCAGCATGATTGGGTGATACCCAATCCGCCGGGCTGTTGAAGAGGGCCTCGTTCGTACCATCCTTGTACTGGTACGTCATCCCGACCGGATGCTGCTTCGGCAAGTCCTTCTCGCACTCCTTGATGAAGCGGATCATGTGGTACTGCCATTCCGTCGAGTCGGGGCACGTTTCATTGGAAATCTCATAGAGGATGTTGTCGAGGCCATTGAGCGCGGCGACCACCTCACGAACGTAGGATTCCTGGAGCCTCGTCACCCGCTCCCGGGCAAGCTGGTGGAACTCGAGTCCCTTGCCGTCTCCATTCATGTCGGCATCAACACCATTGATATTGTTGGCGGCATTAAACGGGTGGAAGGCCCAGGCCTCCTGATAGAATTGCATGCTATAGCCCTCGAAGAGCATCACCGAAAGGTAGATGCCTCGAGCGCGGGCTTGTTCCGCACGCATTTTCAGGCGATCGAGAAAACCGGGGTCGATCCGTTCGAGGTCGAATTTCGCCTTTCCGTCGAGGGCCTCCCCGGGTCCCGTGCGGACCCAGGGATGCGGACAGACCGTATTGAATGCACTTTCGGGATCGTCCTTTTGCCACGTGTTCCAGCGCGTGGCCTCCCAGGCCCAGCCGCGTATGAAATTATGGCCATACTCCGTGAGTCCGTTGAGGTACGCGTCGAAATCAAACGCCGGAGGAGGCTCGGACTGCCCCATGTCAACGAGGTTGTTCCAGGTATGCGCCCCGGTCAACAGAATCGCCTTGCCCGTACCGTCCATGAAGTAGCGCGGATTCTCTGGGTGAACGCGAAGCGGGCCGGAGGCTTCCGAAGCGGCCGCGTGATAGTACGCACCGAAGACCACCACGCATGCCGTCCACACGAACAACTTATTCACTACTTTACTCCCTATACAATACTTATGCGCGCCCGTTTCAGGGACGTGCTTCGAGTCCTGGATTTCGACGCTGCAAGGGGCTCTGAATCAAGAAGCCCAGCGCCAAGGCGCCATCGCACCACGAGGGTGATGGACTGACTCACGTGGGTACAATCTCCCGCGAAAACCCACTCCGTCGTGCGGATTCCCGCTTTGCGGCGCGAATGATTGGATTGCCCCCGACAGGCGCGGCTATGGCGAGGCATTGGAATTTCCCGATACCTGCAAGCGGCCCCGCGTATCAGGAAGAGCCGAGCTTCGCCTTCAATGCCGCGAGTTGATCGGCCAATTGGGTGTTGTGGAGGGCACCATCGTCGCTGCCACGCTGCTGCGGCGCTCCCGGACGACGGCCTCGGTCTCCCTTGCCGGATTTCAGAGTACCTTTTAGCGAGGCCGCGCGCTCCTTGTCGCGACGATGCGGGCGCGGGGCTCCAGACTCGCGATGCTCGGAACGATCGCGGCGCGGCTCAACACCGGAGCGCTCCGTGCGCTCGTGTGTTGCTGGACGCCCGTCGCCGGACCTGCTTTCGCCGGGACGCACCTCTGCAGCGCGCTGCTCGCCGGGACGGTGGTCACCATGATGTGGGCGTACCGGTCTGCGGGGCCGCTGCGCCCTCGGTTCCTCCGGCGGGAGCAGCGCCTTGATCGACAGGGAAATCCGCGGAAGGGCCTTGTCGACCTTGATGACCTTTACCTTCACGATTTCGCCGACCTTGATCACGTCGCGCGGGTCGCGCACGAAGCGGTTGGCCAGCTCGGACAGGTGAACCAGACCGTCCTGGTGAACGCCGATATCGACGAAAGCCCCGAAATCGGTCACGTTCGTCACGACGCCCTCGATCTCCATGCCTTCGTCGAGGTCTTGAACGGAATCGACGCCTTCAAGAAACTTGGGCACGGTAAAAACCGTGCGCGGGTCACGGCCGGGCTTGATCAACTCGTTCCGGATGTCGCTCAGCGCGATCGCTCCGATGTTCTCGGTCTCGAAGGCGGATAGGTCCAAATTGGCAAGCGCTTCGGAATTGGAAACCAACTCCTTGACGCTCATGCCCAGAGTTTCCGCGATGCGCTCCACGATCGGGTAGGCTTCGGGGTGAATTCCGGTTGCGTCAAGGGGGTGTTCGGCCTCCTGCAACCGCAGGAAACCCGCGCACTGTTCGAAGACGCGGGGGCCGACGCCGTTCACTTCCTGCAACTGGCGGCGGCTGGCGAAACCGCCCGACTTCGTGCGGAACTCGACGATGTTGGTGGCCGTGTCCGCCTGAATGCCGCTCACGTAGCGAAGAAGTGGCACCGAAGCGGTGTTCAAATCCACTCCGACGCTGTTTACGCAATACTCAACCGTGCGGTGCAGGCCCTCGCGAAGTGCCTTCTGATTGACGTCGTGCTGGTACTGGCCGACGCCGATATGGCGCGGTTCGATCTTCACCAGCTCGGCCAGCGGATCCTGCAAGCGCCGCGCAATCGAAATCGCGCCGCGCACGGTCACATCCAGTTCAGGAAACTCCTCGCGCGCGATCTTGGAAGCCGAGTAGATCGAAGCGCCCGCTTCGTTCACGAGCACGAGGAAGGCGCCGTTTGGATTGATCTTCGCAAGGGTCTGTTTCACAAAACGCGCGGCCTCTCGTGAACCCGTGCCGTTGCCACTGGCGATGGCCGTGACGGCGTGCTTTTCCATCAGCGCGAGCAGGACTTTCTCCGCGTTCTCCACATCATTCTGCGGAGGCGTCGGGAAAATCGTCGCGCTTTCGATGAATGCGCCCGTCGAATCGACGACGGCCAGCTTGCATCCGGTGCGCATACCCGGATCAACACCAATGACCTTGATGGCGCCGGCAGGTGCCGAGAGCAGCAGGTTCTGGGCGTTCTCGCGGAACACGCGGATGGCTTCTTCGTCGGCGCGTTCGCGCACGAGGGCAATAACTTCGTTTTCCAATGAGGGACGCAGTAGACGGTTATAGGCATCGTCCACGACCTGCTTCACCTGCTCCGCAAAGGGTCCGTCCGGGACAGTGACATACTTCGCCCCAAGCTCACCGAGCAATTCGGCGTCATCAAGGGCAAGCTCCATTCGCAGGAAGCCTTCTTTCGCGCCTCGATGGACAGCGAGGAAGCGGTGGGACGGAATCTTCGAGACGGGCTCGCGAAACTCGTAATACGCTTCGTACTTCGTCTGCTTGCCTTCGCAGTTCTTCGTGGGGTGCGCGGCGATCGCGCCTTGCTTGAGCATCCGCTCGCGCACGATACTGCGCGCCTCGATTTCCACGGAGAGGCGCTCCGCGAGGATGTGGCGCGCGCCCTCGAGGGCCTCTTCGACGGAATGTACGGCCTTCTCCGGCGTGACGAACTGCTGTGCAAACTCCTCCAGGCTCTTGTCGCCGGGCTGTTGCGCCCACAGAAAGTCGGCAAGCGGAGTAAGGCCCTTCTCGCGCGCCACGGTAGCCTTGGTCCGCCGCGCTTTCTTATACGGCAGGTAAAGGTCTTCAAGGCGCGTTTTGTCGCTGCACTCTTCGATGGCCTTGCGGAGTTCCTCAGTAAGCTGACCCTGCTTGGCAATGGCCTCGAGGACCGCGGCGCGACGGGCAGTAAGCGAAACGAAGTAATCGTTGCGCTCGGCAATCCGCTCCAGTTGCTCTTCGTTCAACCCGCCGGTGACATCCTTGCGGTAGCGCGCTATGAAGGGGATAGTCGCTCCCCCCGTCAGAAGTGTGATGGCCTTCTGAACCTGGGTCTCGCGAACTCCCGTTTCATTGGAGATCAGCCGGACGAACTTTTCTTCTATCATGCTTACTGCACTCCCCGTATGCCTTGGATCCCCGCACTCTACCAAAATTCCGGGGCGTTCACAAAGACTGGCAATGCTACCCGCCTACAGACTCACCGTTACGATAACATCCTGCGCGATGTTGGGCATGGACAGCCACAATGTGGAACTGCCGGCATCCCAAGCCTGTTGCGTATCCATCGCGGGTTCCGTCGCTACCGCCGAGGGGGCTCTTGGCAACAGCACGCGCACTCGCGCTGTCGTGCCGGATGGCCCCCGCATGGTGAAACGGAATTGACCCGCGGCCAGTGTCTCGCCGCGAATTCGCGCCCCCGCCGCGACGACTTTCGCACCAATGTTCGCCGCGCGCGCCCAATCCAAATCATAATGCAATGTCAGCTCATTTGCAAGCAGGACCCGCTCCTCGACTACCGGAAGCGCCGGGTCGAAGAGGTCGACGTACTGACCGGCGAAACGAACTTCGGGATTCTCGGCCACCGTTTCATCCAGCACAGATGCCACGACGAAGGGGCCGCGACGAACGCACAGATACGGCTGCGTCACCAGGTTCTCACCACGCTTGCCGAGCATTTCCCGGACCCAGCCGCGAACCTTCTCAGCGCCTTCGGGGCTTTCTTGCAGAGCGCGCGGCCGCTCGCGCACGAATCGAAAGTACCCCTGGCCAATCTGCTCAGGAGCTGCCTCCGCGGCGGAGGTGGCGCCGAGCCGGGCCAGCAGATCATCGTAGGCCTTGGCGCCGTTTGTGGCATTCGCATTCCACCACTCACGCACGCCGTGGTAGGGGTCCGAGCCATCGTCCACAAGGATCAGGCAACCGCCTGCGCGCACCCACGCGTCGAGCGCGGCGTGGTACTCAGCGCGCAGCGGCTTCTGGTGTTCGTAGGTAAGCAGGAGGACTTTGTACCGCGTGAGACTTCCCGGGTGAATGGTATTCTCAAGCTGCGCAATCTCGACGGGCACGCCCACCTTCACAAGGGGAAGCGCCAGGGAGTAAAAGGAGCCCAGCGAGGGATCACTCGGCTCGGGTTCCGCACGTTGAAACATCATCGTGTCGGAGACGACAACGCCGATGCCTTGCGTGCCCGTTTCGTAGCGGACGTCCGGTTGCTCCATTTCGTTGAGGGCGTTGATCACGATCAATAGTTGCGTGGCGTAGTCGGCGGGGATTCCCTGCCGTTCGCCGGACTTCGTGTCGAGGTCCACCGGCGGATACGAACCCTGGAAGATGCGGTCGGGCCACGGCATCACTTCGTAGCGGCTGACCTCGGGCCACATGAGGGACGCGATGATCGTGCATTCGTAGTTGAGTTTGTAGTTGTTCCAACTGTAGTTGGGATTGTCCTCGACGGGGTCGGCGAGGAACCACACCTTCTTCCCCGTGGTGCGCACCATCGCCAGCATCTGTCCGTATTCAAGGAAGGCGGTCTCGAAGGTGCGCTCCTTGCGCACGCCCTGGTAGGTGTTCTGGGAGCGCGCGGTGCCCGTCCACACCTGGGCCACGTAGCCGTCAAGTTGCGGGATGTCGATGAGGTGCGATTCGGGGCTGACGATGCGCCACTGTGCGTAGTTGATGAGGCTGTGCGTGGGGACGTGGCACTCGATGGTGATGCCCTTCCCGGCGGCCTTCGCATCCACGTGTGCAAAGACATCGCGGAGCGCCTCGAAATACAGTTCATACTTCAGCTTGCTGGCCCGATACTGCGCATCCGGGCTGCTGTCGGGCGCCTGCCAGGGCTCACCGTAATGCTCCTGCCATTCCCGCTTGAAGGCTTCGCTCCAGCCCGTGTTGGCCCAGTATTCCGGCTCTTCAAGGAAGATCGCGTGGACTCCCGCATCGATGGCCGGCTCAATGTACTTCTTGATGTACTCGACGTAGGCTTCCGTGGGAACGTTGTAGCCGACATCGGTGCTGTCGCCGTGCATGTAGAGGCGGCCATCCTTGGCGGTCTGCACTTCTTCCTTCTTGAAGGACTCGCCACTGCCGTAATAGGAACCGTAACCACCCCAGGAAATGCCGGTCATCAGGCTGACCAGGTAGCCGTGCTCGCGCCAGCCCGCGACCTTCTGGGCGAAGTCGTCCCCCACGCCGTACGTGATCGCAACGTCGGAGCCGATGTCGAGGGCGGGTGAATAGGGCGGGTAGACTTGGAAGCAGGTGTGGTCCCGAATCGCGACCTGACAGTAGGCCGCCGGCACCAGGAGGATAAAGAGAATATACAAGGGTATCCGGGAATACACGAACCTGATCACTATGATTTGTCTGGCCCAAGGGCCATCGCCCAAAACCACACCGCCCCTGAACATACCATGCGTCCGCAGGGGAGTCAATGCGGAGAGTCGCAGAAGAGAAGAGTTGGACAGGATGTCAGGATTGACAGGATTTGATGCTGTGGTCCGCGAGCTATCTTCCCCCGTGTTCGCCGTGCCCCCGTGGCTCATGCGGCCACCCAGAACCACCCTTCAAGAGCCGGACTCCCACTCGTCCCAATCTATCGCGCTGGCCGCAGTCCAGATTGCCTGTCGAGTATGCTGAATGTCCTCTTGTCAACATCGATCACGCCCGTGATCGTCTCCTCTTCTGAATAGCCGTCATTCCAACTCCAGATGTGTATTCTAATCTCGCCGGAACTAGCCCAGTCAATTCCACTAATGCGTACTCTGTGTCTCGCCAAGAAACTGGTGGCGCACGCATCCTGAGACGCGATAGCTTCGGCCGCAGAAAAGCTACTTACCTGAGCTCCGATCGCAAAGCCAATGCAATCAGAACCTGATGTTCCGCCGGTTGGTGAGTTGACGAAGAAATGGCGACTGTCAGGCCCCCATGACGCGCACGCTTCGGCGGTGTACGGGAAAACCACCTCTGAATGGCCAGTTCTGAGGGAGCGCAAATACAGAAGACGCACAAAGAATTCCTCACCCGTCACCCCAGATTCCACCCCATCAGCGAGTTCGTATTGGCCATCGGGAGAACGGAGCGAACCAAGCTCTTCCATCGTTGCCCAGTTGTATCCGGGTGGGAAGTCGCTCCTGCCCAACATTCGTGCACACGAGAAGCAAAGTAGAATTGCGCAACCTGCCATAACGCGCTTCAATGGCAATGCATGGACTCCCTTGTGGGCAGGATGCCCTTGAATTCCTGCTGCGATCTTATTCTCGCGAACTAGCGATACAGTAGCACAACTCCATTACGTGGACAATGATGGGTTGGATTTGCGGGATTGTGGGCGCTTAGGGCCTGGCGGGGCCGCGTGTCAGCAGAAGACCATGGGCAGTATGCCCATGCCACCTCAAACGCCTAGCATTGGCGCAGTAAGGATGTAACGACACTCAATGCGCATGAATCACCCGTTCTTCAAGCAATGAAGGAGGACTTGGATACGATAACTAGTTTAACAGTATGTGGTGCGGTATCCTGGCCCGCAAGTCATCTTCCCCCGTGTTCCCCGTGTCCCCGTGGTCAGGATGCTTGTCGAGTTGAGCCTCAATTACGGGCAAGACGCCCGTGCCCCAGTGGTTCAGCTCGGTGTATTGCGTGCTGGGCGGTCCGCTGTTACCATCGGCGGAATGGATGAACCACGCTTACACATTTCGAACCGGTTGCGGGACATGATGTCCTACGACAAGATGGCGGGCGAAGCGCCACGTGTGCTGATTCTGCGGGGGCAGTATTGGCTGGACGGGGCGTGCGAGAACGCGTCGCGGGCCATGGGCTGGCAGGTGGAACCGGTGCCGGTGGTCATGGAAGGGGTCTTGTCGAAGGAGCAGGTGGCGCGGCTTTTGGAGACACTGGTCACGTTGAAGCCGGATTTCATCCTTTCGATTAATCTCAGCGGGATGGACCTCGGCGGATTGCTCGCGCGACTCTTTGAGGATCTGGCGGTCCCGTATGTGACGTGGTTTGTCGACGACCCGCGCACGATTGTCATGGGGCGTTCCATGTTTGCGACGGCCAATTCCATCGCGCTGACGTGGGACAAGGCGTATACGGGCTACCTTCAGCAGGCGGGGTTTCCGGTTGTGCATACGCTGCCGCTGGCGACCGACCCATCGCTGTTCCATGGAATCCCGGCAACCCAGTGGGCGTATCCTCCCACCTTCGTCGGCAATTCGATGGAGGAGTTCGCAGAGCGTAGTTGGGCAGGAATTGAGGGGGACACGCCGCTCATGAGCGCGTTACAGTCGGCGTTCGACCGGGGCGGCGTCACCCGCGGGAACTTCGGTGTGGGGTTAGACGCCATCCTCGCGCCAGACTACTGCGCGAGTCTGAATGTGGAACAGCGGCGCAGCGCGGAGATGCTGTGCTTCATCGAGGGCACGCGTCGCCTGAGGCGGGCGCATGTCGAAGCGCTGCTGTCCGAAGGGCTGACCGTGCGGGGCGATGCGGGTTGGGAACGCTATGTCGTCAATGCCGGCGGGCCGCTTGACTACTTTCAGGAACTTCCGCAGTTCTACCGTGACTGTGAAATCAACTTCAACGTCACGAGCATTCAGATGCCGCACACGGTAAACCAACGCGTGTTTGACTGCCCGGCCGCGGGCGGATTCCTGTTGACGGATGCGCAAAGCGATATCGCCGAGTTGTTCGACGCGGAGCGCGAGGCCGCCACGTATGCAACGATTGAGGAATGCGTGGAGAAGTTCCGGTGGTATCGCACGCACCCTGAGGCGCGGGTAGCGATTGTAAACGCGGCCCAGCGCAGGATCCTCGCGGAGCACACTTACGTCCACCGCTTGCGCGCGATCGCGCGAATCGTGATGGAGAGGTTCGGTTAGCGCGCCACATCGGGGGAGGAGAAGAACCCCCCGCCCATTCGAGGCACCCCATTCAGAGACGAAACCGAAGTTTCTCTGTGGGCGTCACATCCCCCTCAATCCTTCGGGCCTGTCCCTCAAAGAGGGAGCTCCGCAACACTATCGCTATAGCACATAAAACACCCCTGCGCGGGAAAGGGGCGCTGTCCTTGCTGTCCTCGCTGTCCTTGCCGTCCTTGCTGTCGCTCCCTGCTACTCGCCCTCCACATCAATCCCAGCCGTGAAGGTGAAACCAGCCCGCTCGGTTGAGCGCGTCGCGCGAGTAGTCGCGATGCGCGGTAAAGAAATCCACGTCGCGCCCTTGCTGCAGTGCTTTCAGGACGTTGCCGGGGCCGCAGTTGTACCCTGCGATTCCCGCGCGCAATAGCGGCAACCCTTTGAGTTCCGTGCGCCGCTCGATGATGCTGATGGTGCCTTTCAACACCTGGCACCCATAGAGGATATTGGACTTCGGATCCTGCCAATCGCCGCTGCGGGCAAACTCATGCGCGTCGTAGTCGATCTGCATGAGGCCACGGCCGAATCCGCCGCCGTCCGGAGGCAATGGCCCCTGGCGGTAGGGTTTCGTGTTCGATCGGCGGGTGGCGTCTCCCGTGCCCGTTGGCCCCTTGGGCTTGAGGGCAAGCCCCCAGCGCGATTCCCGCGAGCCCACGCCGCAGATCACGGCCGGCCGCACACCGCACAGTCTGGCTCCCTCTTCGATGAAGGGGCGGTACGTGTTTGCCTCGGCCAACTGCGCCAACAGCGATTGATCGTTGCGCGGGAAGCTCGTGTCGAGGGACATCGCCGGGTCCGGAAGCGGCTCGCCCAGGATCACGGCCCACGTCATCGCGCCGACGATGCCGTCATCGTCGAGCCCGTGCTCGCGCTGGAACCGCTTCACCGCCATCTCGGTTTCGCGTCCGAAGTGGCCGTCGAGCCCCAGGCCGTAGCCCTCCTGGTTGAGGATTTCCTGTAGTTCCCGCACCTCGTCCGCGAGATCGGGACTCGTGTGGTCGAATCCATCATTGAGGCGTAAAGTGGGACGGCTCGCCATAGGTGTCCTTTCTGCTGAAGCCGGTAAGCGGCAGCGTGGTTGCAGCGTG
>JADLCA010000265.1 GCA_020847495.1 Candidatus Hydrogenedentota bacterium
ACGTTTCGTTTGGGATGACCAACCTTAAGGAGGTTTAAGGAACATGAAGCACATCGGTCGCGTTTCGAAGGCGCTTCCGGCTACCGCCTATCAGGTGCCGCGGAACTTTTTCGACATCATGAGCTGGACCGACATCGTCGTCGTGATCGGCTTGACCATGGAGAAGTGGTGGGGTTGGCTGTTCGGCAGCTACTTGATCCCCGAAGATCTCCGTGGCTAAGCCCTGAAAAGGGCTTGGACCGCGCGCGTGTGAACAGTACAGAAGTTCGCGTGTGCGTGTAGCGTTTCGCGGGCCGCAACGCAGGTTGTGGCCCGCTTGTTTTTTGCCGGACGGATAGGACCGATTGGGCGGACCGGACCGCTCCGGAATAGGGCAAAGCCAGGGTCCACGTCGGCATACTACCGGCGCGCCCGCCTCGCGCCAGGGCGTTTCGACTTCGGTTTCGGCGGGGCCACCTTCGCTTCCACCATTTCCCGCGCAGCCAGGATATTGCGGTTCAGCAGTCCGTCCGGGATCTCTTTCACGAAGCGGCTGGTTACCGTCATGCGCTCGCGGCCGTGCCGCACCCGCGACAAGGCCTCGAAGAGGCTTACGTGCCGCTTGCCGCGCGTCAGCGCCACGTAGAACAACCTGCGCTCTTCTTCAATAGACGCGTCGTCCATGCTCTTGTCATGGGGCAGGAGTCCCTCCTCCACACCCATGATGAACACGAACGGAAACTCAAGCCCCTTGGCACTGTGGATCGTCATGAGGGACACAGCGTCTTGGCGCCGTTCGCGGCCACGCCCCTTGAAGTCGCTTGTGTCGAGCGAACTCCGGTCGAGAAACGCGCTGAGCGTTGGGGCCTTCTCGGAACGCTCATACTCCACCATTGCCGTCACGACCGCTTCCACGTTGGTCCAGCGCAGTTCGGCCTGCTCGGGCGACTTGCTGGTCCTCGCGATCTCCTCCCGGTACCCGATACGTTCCAGGAGCGTGAGTAGCGTCTCCGCCAGTTTGCCGCCGCAATCACGGAAACGCCGCCGGTATTCCGTGAGGATGCCCAGGAACTCGCGGATGCCCGACTCCGCCTGGGGCGAACCCAAGCCACGCTCCAGCGCCGCGGAAAGTCCCTTGCCCAGCGTGAGCGATTCCGCGCGGCACAATTCGTGGACCTCGTGCAAGGTGGCATCGCCGATGCCCCTGCGCGGAACGTTCACAACGCGGAGAAAGGCCGCCTCGTCCCGCGGGTTGGCAATGGTTCGCAGATACGCGACGACATCGCGCACTTCGCTGCGCTCAAACAGGTCCTGGCCGCCGAAGACCTCGTACGGCACGCCGGCCTGGCGAAACGCGATCTCAAAGGCCCTGGACTGCAGGTTGGACCGGTACAGGAGGGCGAAATCGCCGAAGCTCGCGTTGGCCTTCGTCAGAATGTGGCGCAGCCAGCTCACGACAGTTTTGGCTTCGTGCTCGTCGTCCCCGGTGACGATCCAATCGAGGGAACGGCCTTTACCCAGGTCGCTCCAGAGCTTCTTGGGGCGCCGGTGGCGGTTGTTGACGATGACGCTGTTCGCAGCGTCGAGGATGGTCGTGGTCGAGCGGTAATTCTGTTCGAGGCGAATGACGCGCGCCTCCTTGAATTCACGCTCGAAGTCCAGGATGTTCTCGATGCCGGCGCCCCGCCACGCGTAGATCGATTGATCGTCGTCACCGACGACGCATAGATTGCGGTGAGCGCCAACCAGTGCTGCCAACAGATCATACTGGATGCGGTTCGTATCCTGGTACTCATCGACCATCACGTAGAGAAACTTCTTCTGGTACTTCGCGAGGATCCGGGGATGGTCGCGCCAGAGCGTGAGCGTCAAAAGCAGGAGGTCGTCGAAATCCATCGTGTTCGAAGCGCGCAACGCCGATTGATACTGCTCGTAGAACGAAGGCAGCCACTTTCCATACTTGACCTCCGTGCCGGAATCGCCGTTGCCATCGGCGGGTGGCGGCGCATCAAGATTGACACGGCCGCTCTTCACCATGCCGATGCGCTCGAGCACGATGTCCGGACTGAAGCTCTCCTTCACATCGGCGATATCGCCGAGCATCCGCCGCACGATGGTGCGCGTGTCGCCTTCGCTGGAAACCGTGAAGTTCTTACGATAGCCGATGTGCTCGCATTCCGCGCGCAATACCCGCAGGCAGAACGAATGAAACGTCGAGAGGACGATGTGCGAGGCCGTTTCCCTGCCCACGAGTTCGGCGATTCGCTCGCGCATCTCGCCCGCAGCCTTGTTTGTGAAGGTCAGCGCGAGTATCGATGCCGGATCGGCCAGGCCTTGCGCGATCAGATAGGCGATCCGGCGTGTAATCACGCGCGTCTTGCCGCTGCCCGCGCCCGCGAGCACCAGCACCGGTCCTTCGGTCTGGCAAACGGCCTCGCTCTGCTGCGGATTAAGGCCCTCCAACAAACGGCTGCTCTGACTCAACGAAACACCTCATCACGGCGATTTGTACTTTGCGCAAGGGTCGGGATTGTAGCAAGCGAATGTGGCCGCGTCTACCAAGCGGATCGGTCGAGTCTGTCCGATCGGTCCGAACCGTCCGATTCAATCATGGATTTGCCCCAGGGCGGGATCGTATGCTTAAAGAACTCTTGATGCCGTTTGCATAACCTGCGGAGGAGCACCCGATGAATCTGAATCGCAGAACTTTTCTTGCCTCGATGGCCGCGGCCCCGGTACTGGCGGGAGCAGCACGTGCCGCGGAAGGTGGAAGAAAGTACCGCGCGTGTGTTATCGGCGATACCGCAAACGGCGGGTACGGCCACGACGTCCATCTCGTGTGGGATTTGCGTCCGGATGTTGAGGTCGTGGGCCTTTCCGATCCTGACGAAGCGGGGCGGCAGCAGCACGGCACAGAAGCCAAAGCGAAGACGCTCTACGCAGACTACCGCGAAATGCTCGAGAAGGAGAAGCCAGATCTGGTGGCCATCGCGCCACGCATTACCGTGAACCACAAGGAATACCTGCTTGCCTGCGCCGCGATCGGTGCGCATGGGTTCATGGAGAAACCTCTTTCCGTCGATCTCGCCGAGGCCGATGAGATGATCGCCGCTATCGACGCGAAGAATCTCAAATGGGGCATTGCCTTCAACTACCGCGTCACGCAAGTCGTTCAATTCCTGAAGAAGGCTATCTACGAGGACAAGATCATCGGCAGCCCGCTCGAACTGCGTGGCCGTGGCAAGGAAGACAACCGCGCGGGCGGCGAGGATTTGATCGTGCTGGGTTGCCACGTATTCGACCTGATGACCTTCCTGATGGGAATGCCCACCTGGTGCAGTTCCGACATCACCTTCAACGGGCAGACCGCAACGCCCGCGAACATCACTGAAGCGACGGAACCGCTTGGCCCCATCGTGGGTAACCGTTTACAGGCAACCTTCGGGTTCGACAAAGGCGTGCCCGGTTACTTCTCCTCCTCGAAGAGCCGCGACGCCAGAGGTTCCCGGTGGGGTCTGGATATCTTCGGCACGGAAGGCGTGCTTTCGGTCCGGCTCGATGTGATTCCGGAGGTACGGATTCTCAAGAGCCCGTCGTGGACCGGCATGAACAACGCCCAGTGGGAGCCCCTGCCCGGCGCGCCTGCGCAGAAGTTCGCCGACGAGCGGCGCGAACGGTATGCCCCCATCATCGACAACCTCATCGCCTGTATCGGCACCGACAAGAGACCGGACGTCAGCCTGCACGACGCGCGCAACACTGTGGAAATGACCCAAGCGGTGTTCGAGTCCTACGTGAAGAAGCAACGCGCGGATATTCCGCTCGCGGACCGGAGCCACCCGCTTAAACGCTGGTCGTAAATTAAGAGCGTGTTTCAAGAGTTCGGCTGCCCGCAGTAGCGCTGTCGCGCAGGTGCCGCCTGCAAGCCCTGCCTGCACGCGCACGCCTCCAAGTCGAGCCTGCACGCCCTGCATTCAAGTCCCGCCTGCGAGTTTAGCCTACAATTCCCGCCTCAAAGTCCCGCCTCAAAGTCCCGCCTCAAAGTTCCGCCTGCAAGTCCCGCCTCAAAGTCCCGCCTCAAAGTTCCGCCTGCAAGTTCCGCCTGCAAGTTCCGCCTGCAAGTTCCGCCTACAAGTTCCGCCTACAAGTTCCGCCTACAAGTTCCGCCTACAAGTTCCGCCTACAAGTTCCGCCTGCAAGTTCCGCCTACAAGTTCCGCCTGCAAGTTCCGCCTACAAGTCCCGCCTGCAA